>CAZORO010000003.1:35139-50108 GCA_964581845.1 uncultured bacterium | reverse complement strand
TAAGCGCTGGGATTATGTGCTCGAATATACCTGTGAGAAACCTTATGTGGATGGTGGTACCCTGAGATCTCAGGCTCCCCTCAAATCGACATTGCGCAATCCACAAACAGGAAGGGAAGTTCAATCTCTTACCTTGACCGGTGAGGGGCCCACTCAGGGGAGCCGTTTCCTGCGTCTTATTTTCGGACGCCTTGCCGAGAAACCAGCGCTGGAGAGGAGTCTGACTGATGCTTATACAAACCTCTACCGATCCGTGGAGGGAAATCTCGCGCGATTGGGAACCGAACAGACGAAGAACATACCTGGGAAACCCTACAGAAAGAGGGACCGTCCCTCTGAGTAAGAGAGCGTGTCTTGCTTCTGCTTGGCTCTGGATTCCCGCTGGTCTCCTTTTTTCAGTCGTTTTGCTTGCCTGTGGGAAGGCTGAGAGCCCCTCTGGCGCCGGTCCTGATGATCCTTGGCAGCGGGCCTATTACCAGAAAACCAATCCCCAACGCCCGGAAGTCATCTCTCTCGGAATCAAGGGAGCGACCTATGAGGTGGAGTTTGCGGGAAAGGACTTTGGTTTGATGCTCGGGCTGATGTACCGGAAAGATCTGGGACCGGATGAGGGGATGTGGTTCGAGTTTCCGGATGAGGACTTCAGGGGTTTCTGGATGAGCAATACCCTCTTGCCTCTCTCCATTGCCTATGTCGATGCAAGAGGGGAGATCTCCAATATCGAGGACATGATCCCCTTTGATGAATCCAGAGTCCTTTCCAAGCGCAAAGTGAAGTACGCCCTCGAAATGAAGCGGGGGTGGTTCCAGACGAAGGGGATCAAAGCGGGGGATATGGTTACAATTGGAAAAAAGAAGGCCAATCCAGCCTACTTGCCCGGATAGAGACCATTTGCTGGATTTCCTGCGCAACAGCCTTGAGGAATGAACCAGCTGCATCATTTCGGCAGTCATGGGAAGGTGCGAAAGCCACCATGGTTGAAGTATGGTGACTGACCAGCGGGCTCATGGGTGTGGGGTTCCGGGATAACCCTTGGCTTTCAGGATCTGATCTACTATTTCACGCACGGCGCCATGGCCGCCACGGTTACGAGTGATCAACCGTGCCACTGCAAGGACCGATGGGTGTGCATCAGCCACCGCGACTGGATAACCGGCCCAACGCATACAGTCCAGATCGTTTTCATCATTTCCGGCATAGGAGATTGACTTCTGGGGAATACCGTGTTCGCAAGCCCGCCTTTTCAGCACCTCCAGTTTGTCGTGGCAACCTTGAATACAGGCAATGCCAAGCTTCCGGCAACGTGTGGTGACCACTGGATTCTCCTCGGTCGAGATGACCTCCACTGGAATACCCGCCTTAACCAGCTTGATGATTCCCCAGCCATCGCTTCGATTGCAGTTGACGGATTCCTTTCCATCCTCGCTAACCAGTACCCTGTTGTCAGTCATCACGCCATCGAAATCGAGTACTAACAGACGGACATCCTTGAGAGCGGATACTTCGTCGTGGGAGCTGTCCAGGATCCTGATGACTTTCTCAAGAAGCTCGAAGTCCCCAGGATCATCGATCTGAAGCGAGTCCAACGGGTTCATCCGATAGGCTATGATCTTTCCACCAAGCCTGCTGTTGTAATTTCTCAAGACCCATGGTTTGAAAATGTAAATGGACCCATTTTCATCGAGCATGTCCTCCACAAGCTCCTGACGGCGTGGACGGGTGATGGGATTGTAGTTGACCGGCTCGAGAAGGGTCTTGGAAGACCGCCAGACAAACCCGTGGATTTCGCTCACCGAGAGAAGGGAGTCGGCATTTTCCGACAGGAACAAATCGAGCGCATTACTGATATCATTCCTTCTTCGGCTGGGAGATGTGGCCTGAAGAAAGACAACGATGTCCGGGATGTAGCTCTCCCTCTGTTCGAGAGTATCCAATACATGAACGAGCGCGGACTCCGAGGTGGCGGTGTCGCCACTTATCTCTGTGGGGCGGTCAATCACCTCCGCACCGTACTCCCGCGCGGTCTGGGCGATATGAGGGTCATCCGTGGAGACAACCACCCGATGGATGAGAGGAGTTTGTTGGGCATGGAGTATGGTGTGAGCCAGAAGGGGCTTTCCAGCGATAAAACGTATGTTTTTTCCAGGTATTCCTTTCGAGCCACCCCGGGCGGGAATGATCGCAAGGATCTTCAGTGATGTTTCGGATCTTGAGTCCATTTCAGCTTCCTGCGCTGCTCCAACTCAACTTCGAGGATATCTTCCGGATGCGGAAGTAGTGCTTTTGCGGTAGCCTTCAAATCCCGCGCGACCCGCCGGAGACCGTCTGGTTCCAGACTGGCGGCATGGTCCGTTCCCTTCCAGGTTCGATCCAATGTGAAGTGTCTTTCAATCCAGTCAGCTCCTAGCGTGAATGCCACCACATCGATGGCGACTCCCAAATGGTGGCCGCTAAAACCGATCGCTTTCACCCGTCCCCCGTAATCCTTCACGAGGCGTGAGATCCGCGGAAGATTCACTTCCTCGAATTGGATGGGATACCCCGATGTACAGTGATAGAGGACTACATTCCCCAGACGGCCCCGTGAATCCAGGAATGCGATGATCTCTTCCTCTTCCTTGCGGGTTGTCATTCCCAATGAAAGATGAATATCTCCTCCATACTCGTCGCATAGCAAGGAAAGCAACTCGAAATGGGTGTTACAGGCCGAGGGGACTTTGATGTAGACCGGATCGAGTGTGATGACCTCATGAGCGCTGGTCAAATCCCAGACGCTGGTGCTGTACTCGATTCCATAGCTCTCAGCGGTCTCCTTGAGCCGGCGATGTGTGTCAATGCTAAACTCAAGGACCTCACGATGTTCCCCGTATGTGGCGCCATAGCTGTGTTGGGGATTGGGATGGGGACCGCTGTAGATGTTATCCGGAAGGCATTCCCGTGGATTGCGCTTCTGGAACTTGGCAACATCCGCCTTACAGAATTGGGCTGCTACCATAATCATTTCCTTGGCGGTTTCAAAATCGCCACGGTGATTGCAACCGATTTCGGCTACGACTCTTGGATCTCTCATAGCCTCATGGAATTCTCCATTGTTTTGTTTCTTGAGGTCTCTGCCTGATCTATCCCCAACAAATGTGTTTCAGCCGGTCCTGAATGGGGATATCCGGATGACATGCGGCGATTCTTGGAGCAAAGGCAAACCGCCCGCTTGTGTGGCAGACCAGGGTTCCTTGATAGACCGCGTCACCAGAGGCTGCTTTTTTTGTGTAATCAAGATTCTGAACCTTTCCATCCATGATTTGACCCTCGGAGTTCAGACGTCCGTAGAATACCTCCACGGCGATATCATCGGGTTTGAGGGTCTGGAGGGCGACCTCGACCTGGATGGGAACACTCTGTCCCACATGAACCACCTGATTCTCACACTCAGAATGAACCGAGGAGATTTGGACATTTTTCCACTGCCCTAAGACACGTTGTTCCCAGAGCGCGGCCTTTCTGGCCGCCGCGTATCCTTCCCGTGAGAGGTTCAGGAATCTCTCAGTGCATGGAAAATAGAACTTTATCGCGTAGTCCGACAACATACGGTTGGTATTGAAGTTCGGGCAGATGGTGGTCATGCACCGCTTCATCTTGTGAATCCAGCCACGGGGAAGATCATCGCGTCCACGTTCATAAAAGAGGGGGACAATGTCTTTTTCGAGTAGTTCATAAAGGGTTTCACTCTCAACCCGGTCTTGATACTCTTGATCGCTGTAATCCTCACCGGAGCCGATCGACCAGCCATTGTCACCTTGATAAGCCTCGCACCACCACCCATCTGGGATACTGACATGGAGAATCCCATTAGCGGCGGCCTTCATTCCGCTAGTTCCGCTGGCCTCAAGCGGACGGCGGGGGGTGTTGAGCCACACATCCACGCCTTGCACTAGATAACGGGCGATATTCATGTCGTAGTCCTCGAGGAATACCACATGATGGCGGAATTCAGGTTGACGGCAGAAGTGGGCAATCTGGCGGATCAGCTCCTTGCCTGGAATATCGGCTGGATGGGCCTTCCCAGCGAAGATGATCTGTACTGGCCGGTGGGCGTCGTTTAAGATTTTGGAAAGCCGCTGAGGGTCTCTGAACAGAAGTGTTCCACGTTTGTAAGCCGCGAACCTTCGTGCAAAGCCAATCGTCAGACGGTCGGGGTCGAGTACCTCATCAGCGAGTTTGATTTCTGATAGGGGAAGACCTCGACGGTTGAGCTGCTCTCTTAAGCGCCGCCTGACGAATGACACCAGGCGTTCAGCCCGGCGCTCATGGGTTCTCCACAACTCCCCATCCGGTATCTGACTCACCCGTTCCCAGACACTGGTCTCGCTCGGATTGCTCCACCAGCGCACACCCAGGTAGCGGTCGAATAGAGCGGCCATTTCACCAGAGATCCAAGACCTGATATGAATTCCATTGGTAATCGAATCGATCGGTATTTCTGAAAGTGGAACCTCTGGCCATATCCGCTGCCACATACCGCGTGAGACAGTTCCATGAAGTTTACTGACACCATTGGAATGCGCGGAAAGCTTGAGCGCCAGCACAGTCATGCAGAAAGACTCATGTGGGTCATTCTCATTCTCGCGCCCGAGCCCCAGAAAGCGTTCGCTGGTGAGCCCCAGATCTTTGCAGAGATCCGCAAGGTACTCCTGAATGCGGTCAACCGGGAAGCGGTCATTCCCCGCCGGAACAGGGGTATGAGTGGTGAAGACATTCCCGGCAGTAGTGGCGATCTTGGCCTCCTCGAATGAGAGCCGGTGTTCGCTCATGGCTTCACGAATGCGTTCGAGGCCTTGAAAAGCCGCATGTCCTTCATTCATATGGCACACGGATGGTCTGATTCCCAACTTTCCAAGAGCACGGTATCCTCCCACTCCCAATATCATTTCTTGACGAATCCGTAGATCCATGTCCCCTCCATACAACTGAGAGGTGATTTCACGGTCCTCGGGCTGGTTGGAGGAAAGATTGGTATCGAGCAGGTACAAGGGTATACGTCCCACACGGACCTTCCAGATCTGAGCTGTCACGAGACGTTTACCGATATGCACCTCCACCAGGAGGGGATTCCCCTTGTTGTCCACCTGAAGCTCGATCGGCAAAGTGTAAATATCCGTGGGCGGAAGGAACTCTTGTTGCCAACCATCCGTGTTGAGGTACTGGCGGAAGTATCCGCGGCGGTACAAGAGGCCCACACCCACCAGAGGCAGGCCCAGGTCACTGGCCGATTTCAAATGGTCTCCAGAAAGAATTCCAAGACCACCCGAATAGATGGGAAAACTCTCGGTGAGTCCATACTCGAAAGAAAAGTATGCAATCGTGCGTGCCTCACGGCTATCGTACAGAGTGTCGAACCAGGTTGTTGCCGCCAGATAAGAATCGAGCTTTGCGGTCACACGATCGAGGTGGGCCAGGAAACTATCATCCTCGGACAAATCTTTCAAACGTTCCTGCGAGATTGACCCTAAAAGGCGGAGAGGGTTGTGATAGACCTCGTCCCAGAGGTCGAGGTCCATCCTTCGCCACAACTCAATGGCTTCGCTTTCCCACGTCCACCAGAGGTTGTAGGCAATGGTATTGAGCTGATTTAAACGCACGGGAAGTGAAGGGACAACCGTGAACTCGCGTAGCTTTTTCATGGAGTTCTCTCGATAACTTGAAAGGATTAATTCACCCTATGGCGAATCTAAATTTTAGAAGAGAGTGCTCCCGAAGCCTAGCAGCTTGTTGGAAAAACTGACGTAGCGGTGTCATCGTGGATTCCCGCCTTCGCGGGAATCCATTGCGATACTTTTTTTACAAGCTGCCTGTGATTGTCTATCGATACAATCAGACTTACCTGAACACCCCGGAGCTTCATTGACCGGCCAAGTTCCTTATCTCAAGGTGCTTCTCGAAGAAAGCGAGCAGAGAAGGGAGGTCGATGACATGAGCGCCTTCGTGGACCGCGAGATTCACTTTGTCTTCGGCCCCCATGTCTTTGTAGATCAGTTTGACATCTGCGAGAGCTTCCTGGGCGAGAGGAACAATGAAGTCAGGGGGCGGCTCCTTGAGTCCGTTTTGACACAACAGCGCACGTGGCGCGATCAGACTATAGACATCCGCCCAGTCGACCAGTTCTCTGAGGCCATCAAATTTCCAGCAGGGGCAATGCCCTTTCTCCATCTGATCCATCCTTGTTAAGAATCCCGCGCTGACAACCGTTGAAACCCGCTCATCCATGGCCCCCAGCCACATCGCCATTTCGCCACCCAGCGATAATCCCGCACAGCCGATCCGATCCTTGTCAACCTCAGGGAGTGCTGCAAGCAGATCGACACAGCGCATGACATCCCACAATCGCTCCCCCATCAGGGTTCGGCCCGGCTCGTAGATCTGGTGCTGGCCCACATCGACCGCGATGGTGACTGCACCCCGCCGTGCTAGCTCCGTGGCAAATCCGTTATAGATCCCAGGCTGGTAAGTCGCAAACCGGTCACCACCATGCCCATGGATGCATACCACCGCCGGATGTTTTCCATCCTTGTCAGTGGGAATGGTCAGAACGGCTTTGATCCTTCTTCCGGGGGTGGACTGGAACTCGATTTCCCTCCATTCGAAGCCCTCCTTGGTTTGTGCCGAGAGGACACTCATCGCGATTTTAAGAGATTCTTTTGACACAACCAGGTCGTCTAGCTTGAGGAGAGTGAAGAACCGGCTTCTGAGATCCTTCTGCCAAGCACGCGCTTCCTCAGCGGAGCGTGGCGTGTAACGCAGAGTTCGCAGGGTCTCATCTGCGAAAGAGCAGGGAAGGGCATAGAAGAAGGTTATCAACATGGTGTGGACTACTCCCTTGAACAGCTTACTCGGCATCGATTCCACTCACCTTCTTTTTTTCACATTGTTGTTTGGCTAATGGTGAGTCAGTGAATCACTGATGACAAGATGGACGCCTCATCTGCTGACAATACGATGAAAAAGGGTGTCGACACAGATCCTTGTCTTGCCGAATCCGAGTGTGACCACCAGATTAGCCGTCTTCCTTCCCACCTCCGTGAGGGTCAGGAGATCTTCGATGTTGTTTGGCACCTTACCATCGAAACGTTCCAGGATCTCACTCCGGTGGGTGCGCACAATGCGGAAAACTTCAGGGAGGTCTTGGAGAGTCACGCGGGTATCATACAACAAGAGAAGACGTTGGAAGCAGTCATCCATACCGGTTTCCGGCACCTACAAAGCATGAGAATAGGCTAGATTAGCTGACCAAACCTTCCCATCTGGTGGCAGCCAAGCAAAAGGGACCCGGGTGGCCAAGTAATCTGGACCCACACTTCTTGTATAAAAAGCCCTTACCTGGGATTGTGAAAAGGGATCCGCGGCCTATCACGGTTTCCATGTTTATTGCCATGGCTGGCAGGTCGAGAACTGGTCGCCCCCATGCCTGTGGATGCATACCACCACCGGCCGTCTCCTTATTATTTTGCCACGAATGGTCAGAACGGCTTTGATTCCTCTCCCCGGATTGGATTGGAACTCGATCTCACGACACAAAAATAAATCCTTCTTTTCCGTTGAGACTGCATTCTTTCCGAATGAAATCGTTTCTTTGGTGGATTTCAGATCGTCCACCGTGAGTAGGGTGACGAAGCGGCTCCTGCGGCCCTTCTGCCATGAAAGCGCTTCCTCGATCAAGTGTGAGGTGTAGTATATGGTCCGTGGATGGCCGGACCTTGATAGTGTCTTTTAGCCTCTGAAACCATCATCTCCCTTCTGGCATGGGACCCATTACATCTTTGATTTGATGGTCGTCTAATGCGCATGCTCTGAAAGTAAATGGACCAATTGCACCATGGTAGAACTCACCATCAACATAGAGAGGATTGAATCCGATCCCAATATTCCTTGCATCATTCTTGATGAATACCGGAACAGAGACTTGTGCCTCCTCCTTGCCATTTACATGAATCTTTAAAACCTCTCCCTTTTTTACCACGGCAACATGGAACCATCCGGGCGCGGGAAATTGTATTCTTGATGTCTCATAACTTTTTCCATTTGTCTCCAGACCCGCAAAGATCTTTCCGGACCGGATGGAAAGCCTTAAAGGATCCTCGTAATAACCATGCCATCCGGAAAATAGACGCTGGGGTATATCGACTCCACTTGTCTCTGTTGCTGGTTGGATCCAAGCTTCGAATGTGTAATTATTATCTGGAAATAATGGGACACCGTACCTTAGCCGTGATTCCACACCATTAAACTTCATGACACCTGATGGTGTGAGTTCCACCTGTACCTTTTCCAGGATATGGCTGGCTATTTCATCATTTTTCTCATCACTTCCAGAGTCAACAAGCACGCAATCAGGGCCTAACCTCTCAATCTTTATCTGCCTTTGTGCCGCATCGATCTCTGGATAGAATGGAAGACTCGTTCCCATACTGCTCATCCCGATGATGGAGTCGCCTCTCCATAGTATTCTTAGTGTTCTTCCGTTCAGTTCTTCTGCTGTTTCCGATAGAGTCAAAGGATATCTGATGCTGATGGTCTTGTTCAACGGAGGATTGGTTATGATGAAATAGGGTTCCTGGATCTCAGTAGTCAGATTCTGTCCTTCCACACTTCCTTTGATAACACCGCGGTCTACCCAATTGGACAGACGGAGATAAAGGTTCCCCTGATCTTTTAGTATGATCTTTATCGTGTCCGAATTCGGATAGGGCGATTTGATAGAGATCTTATCATTCTCGAAATCGAAGAGCAGATTGACGTAGTGATCATTACCGCGTTTATTGTAACAATGCCGACGTACCTCCGCAAGAGTCGCAACGCCACCTGCGACAATGTCGAAAAAGAACGCGCCATTCATGTAGGGATTCATAGTTGCGAGATGGCCATAAGGGGCGGGGAAGCCAAACGCTCCTTTGACTCTTTCCCTCACTCTGGCTTCTCCATCATTTGGAGGATTGGTTGAACTGGCTGGAATAATGCTCATATCCAGTAGTTGCGATGGTAAAAGGTGGCCTCGAGTATATCTTTCAGCAATCCCGTAGTACTCTGGCCAACCCCACTCACCAAGCAAGAGGCAAGCTTCGATAATCTCGGCGGTGTTGTTGATTTCCCCAACATCCGAGTCAACCTCGAGTCTTTCAGGAAACCATCCTGATTCTGTCATGATTTTCGAGAGTCCATTATCGATTCTTGATTTGACACGTTGCATGATTCTCTCATCGCTCAGCATCATGCCAACCTCGGCTAGCGCGTTGGTCTCCGCCGCAATTCCAAAACCATGGTCTTTTCCATAAAGCCGTATTATTCCATCAGGTGGAAATCTGTAATCAAATCGCGAATTACCAAGAATGCGTGCTAGCTCAAAAGCTTCCCCGGTTTTTGACAAACGTGCATAGCGTGCAACAGGCCAGGTCAAGAATGGATTCTTCGATGGACTAAATGGGTCGGGATCCGGCCAGTCGATTGGGCCGCCTGTCCCTCCGCCAATAAGACCGAAATGACGGGAGAAAGCCCGCCAACTGAAGCCTTCATCAGCAAAATACTTTCTGAGATTTGATATTGACTCATCCAGATATTGTCTCGCTTTGCCGTCATGTGTGAAAACAGTTAGCCCGACCAGTCCTCTCAGCCCTTGACCGCTATTGAATATCCAGCATTCCTCCAATGGACCGCCTTGTTTTCTTGGGTCAGCCGGGATTCCGCGGACTTTTTCATACGAATCCAGTAGGACCTGCCGGTACTTTGACACTATTTCCACATCTGCTTCCTCTCCTAATGCCTGAGAAGAGCTCAGAAGAGCATACAAACATCTTCCAGTCACATTTCCTACGCTTAAATTCTTAGTGAATTTCATTCTCGGATGGTCGAAGACATAGCACTCGAAGTAGGGACGGTTATTATCCTCAGGATTCAGTATATTTGATATGCAGTGAATTCCTGAGTGTAAAGCTAGATTGATGTCGTTGTCATTTACGAAGATTTTCCTGGTTTCCGTACTCTGTGCATTCACCTCCCTGCTAATGGTGAACATCATTATAAATGCAAGAATTCCACTGATCCATTTCCAAACCATACTATTTTCTCCAATGGAAAAAGGGTTGGGTAAGATATTTTCATCGATAATACGTATAAGATGACATCGTAGATTTTATCTCTTGATAATACTGATCAGAAATCTCTTCGGCGGACAAGTCCCTTGCGAAGAATCTGAACTCATCCATTAGTCCGGCGAAGTATTCGCTTCCTTGGAGGTGAGGGTTATACCCGATTCCGACTTCCTTGGAATTGCTTTCCAACTGAATGGGAACAACAATTTGCTCAATTGACACTCCATCCAGGTATAAGATAAATGAGTCTTCCTTCTTGACCACTGCAATTTGGTACCAACGTCCGTCCTCCAGTTCATGACCGGATGTCAAGTATGTGGTCTCATGCCTGAGGCCAGCATAGAGGGTATTTCCTACGAGGGTGATTCTAAGTGGATCATCACTGGAAGCATTGCAAGCTGAGACGATCTGGTGATAGGAAACATCCGCTGGTACAATCTCATCAATGCGAGCCCATATCATGAATGTATAGTCCTCAAATGGGAAATAGGGGAGACTATAACGGAGCCGTGAAGAGTGGCCATCAAATCGAACTGCTCCATTTTCTTTTCCTCTACGATCCTTGGTTGGTGAGATCCCGGACTCCTCGGAAAGCTGACCGGCCTCGGGTGTTCCATTTCCATCAAGAGGTGAAGCCAATGCGAGCGCGTCTTTTCCCAGCGATTCAATCCAAAGACACCTTCGGGTGATATTTATATCCTCAAAGAATGGGAGGGTGGTCTCCATCTGGTTCATGGCGATGAGGGAGTCACCCTTCCACATCATTTCAATCTTACGGCCATTGATTTCCTCACTGGTCTCGTATATCGGAAGCGGAAAATGAATTGAAATCTTCTCATTGATTGGTGGATTGGATATCTGAAGATAGAAGCTGGTCAAGCTATACGGTAGGGGAGCACCCCCAGCTTGAACCGACAGCAAGGAGCGTTCCACCCAGTCAGAAAGACGCAAAAATAAGCTTCCAGGAGTTTTAATTATCACAGATAGCGTGTCTCCATGAGGGTAGGGTGAGGTAACCGCGATGTCCTCGTTTTCGATATCGAAGAGAAGGTCCAGGTAATGATGGCCATTCATTTTCTTGTAGCAGTTCATTTTAATTTCTGCAACTTGAGCGATTCCTCCTGCAACGATGTCAAACATGAATGCGCCGTTAAGATATGGGTTCTTTGTCGCAAGATGACCATAGGGCGCGGGAAAACCATAGGCTCCTTTGCTGCGTCCCTTGACATCATAATACGCATCGGGTGTAGGCGCGTTCAGGCTATCGGGAACGAAACTATTATCGAGAAGTTGTGTGGGAAGGAGATGAGCTCTGGTAAATCTTTCGGCATCTTGATAATACTGGGGCCATCCCCTGTTACCGAGGTGGAGCGCCGTATGAATAATTTCACAGGTGTTGTTGATCTCGCCGACATCACTATTCATGCTCAGATTTTCTGGAAACCAGCCAGTCTGGCTTGAATATTCTTGAAGTCCATTATCATAAAAGGTACGAACCCGGTTCATCATGGTGGAGTCGTTTTTCATGGCCGCGACTTGTGCCAGAGCGCTCATTCTTCCGGCAATCTCAAATCCATGGCCTCCACTGGATAGACTCCCATCGGGAGGGAAATCGTAAACCATGTGAATCCAGGCGAAATCCGAGGATAGGTCATAGGCCAGGGATGATCCCGTTACCGCGTAATACCGGGAGATCGACCATGTTGCGAAAGGATACGGCCTGACATTGGAAGGATTTGGACCCGGCCATGCCTGAGAACCTCCGGTTCCACCTCCGATCAAACCGAATTTCTGTTGAAAAGCAAGCCAGCTGTATCCCGGATCAACAAAATAAGATTTGTAATTCGAAAGAGATTCATTGAAATAATCAATTGCTGTTGAGTCATTTCGAAATTGAGCAAGGCCCAAGAGACCTCGCATTCCAGCACCATTATTGAAGATCCAGCATCTATCGAAGGGCCCCCCAATCGTCGAGGGGTCAGCGGGAATTCCACGAACGAGGTAGTAAGAATCCAAGAGAACAGTTCGATATTTGTCGACAATGTCTGGATTGAGTGGCTGTCCAAGCGCATTTTCGGCCATCAGGAGAGCATATAATGCCCTGCCTGTTACATTACCGACACTCAGTTGAGAATTAAATTTCATCTGCGGACGAGTAAGGACCCAGCACTCGAAATAGGGGATATTCCTGTCTTGAGGATTCAAAATGTTCGACATACAGTGAATACCCCATTGTAGCGCCAAATCCAGATCCGAGGTGTTTACAGCGAGCGGTTCTATTCCAAATGAACCCAATGAAAAGATATTGAAGGAAAGGAAGAATATCCCGGCCAGAAAAATGGCTCTATAGAAGATATTCGAGAACTCTGGCTGATATCTTCGTGTGTTGTTATATGCCGGCCCAAATGAAAAATAATTTATCATATTCCAGCTCTCTCATTTATTTGATGAGAATTAACCCTTAAGGCCACTCATTACCATTCCCTGGATGAAGTAGGACTGGAATATGAAGAATACAATCAGACAGGGAAGAAGTACCAGAGTTGAGGCGGCCATCAGGGTGTGGAGATAGACTCCACCATAAAAGTAATTCTGGTAGAAACTTAAAGCCAGCGCAAGGGTTCGCTTGCTTTCGCTGGAAACGTAAATCAAAGGTCCCATGAAGTCATTCCAGGCACCCATGAAGGAAAAAATGGTGACTGTGATCAGAGCGGGCCTTGAAAGGGGTAAGGCGATATGCCGGAAAGTTCCAAGAAAACCACATCCATCAATTCGTGCGGCGTCCTCGAGAGCGCCAGGGAGTCCACGGTAGAATTGTCTAAAAAGAAAAATGAAAAAGGAATTCCCAAATAATGCTGGAACATAGAGTGGTAAAAGAGTGTCAATCCACCCCAAGTACATAAAAAGAGTGAATGTTGGAATCATGGTGACCTGAACAGGCAACATCAATGTGGCCAAGGAGAAAAGAAAAAAGGTATCACGTCCTTTCCATCGAAGCCTCGCGAAGCTGTAACCTGCTAAGGAGCAAGAGAAGAGGCTGCCAAAAATTGTTAAGGCGGTTACCCATATTGTATTCCAGAGATATTGAAGAAAAGGCCACTCGATAAGCACGTCACGGTAATTTTCCCAGCGGGGATGGTCTGGAATCCATATGGGGGGATAGATAAACACATCTCCTGGCTCCTTGATTGAGGTACTGAGCATCCAGAAAAAGGGTGTGAGAAAGGTAACAGCCCCTAAAAGAAGAAGAAGGTATGCTACCCAATCTCCAACACCACGGAGTTGTCCTCTTGAAGAAATAATTTGGTTTGAAATAAATGACCTAATCCTCATAGTATACCCAGTGTTTAGCGAAAACGAAATTTAAGAGTGTAAGGCCAAACACAACTAGAAAGAAAAGCCATGCTAGCGCGGAGGCATAACCCATTTGGAGCCACTCAAAAGCATTTCTGTAAACATACAAGACATACATCAGTGTCGCATTGGCCGGGCCGCCATTTGTCATGATAGCCGCCTGAGTAAAAACCTGAAATGAACCTATGATTCCCATGATGATGGTGAAAAAAAGAACTGGGGAGAGCATGGGAATAGTCACATGGCGAAAGACTTTCCATCGTCCTGCTCCATCGATGAGCGCAGCTTCGTAGAGAAAAGAAGGAATAGTTTGTAAACCGGCCAGGTAGATGACAATAGCCCCACCAATCCCCCATAGGCTCATAAGGATGAGGGCGGGAAGTGCCCAGAATTCACTGGTAAGCCATCCAGGTGTTGGCAAAGAAAAAAACCTGAGAATTGTATTAGCAAGACCAAAATCCGGGTTGTAAATCCACTGCCAGAGCATCGCGACCGCAACACCAGAAATGACAGATGGGAGATAGTAGATAGTCCTGAGAATGTATCGACCAGGACAAGGACGATTCAGTCCAACAGCACTCAACAAGGCCAAGGATAAACCCAGAGGGACACTGAAAATGGTATAGAGGGAAGAGACCATCAATGATTTGCGAACAAGGGAGTCGTCTAAAATCAGCTTTGTGTAGTTTTCCAGTCCTACCCACTCAGGAGGGGAAAGCAGGTTCCAATCGGTCAGGCTGATCACGAAGGATGCAACTACCGGACCTCCGACAAAAAGCAGAAGTCCAATCATCCAGGGTAAGACAAATAGGACTCCCGCAACCTGTTCTCTCGTCCTCAGTCTCTGAAAGGTCAATTGATCCCCCCCTGTTGAAGGATTGCATCTACCTTTGGAACAATCAACTCGACACATTCTGCTACGGATTTCTGCCCCAACCAGAAGAGATCCAGTTCTGTCGGCAAAAAGGTCTCACAAATTTTCTGAGCCTCGAGATGAAGGACGTCTCCACAACGAGCCTTTTTGATATCAGTGATACGGCATTCTGCATGGTTTTTAGGAACACCGTGAGGATGCCAGAAACTGGGATCGAGAGCTAATTCCTCGCGCGATGGAATCCACAACGCGAAATCCCCAAGCATCTTTTGAGCCTCCGGGCTCTGGTAATATTTTACCAGCTCCCAGGATTCCTCTGGGTGTTTTGTGTCCGCCTTGATCCCATGCCCGCAGATCCTGACAGCAACCGCGAATTGTTTTCCCCTGGGTACTGGGGCCATTCCCCAGGAGAAACTTTTAATGCTGCGGAACTGCTCTATCATCCAGCTGCCCTCGATCTGCATCGCGATTTTCCCTGTCCTGAAATCTCCCCCCAAGGCACCCGCCTGAACAGGGTTGGGGCTGGCATGATCTTTATGGATCAGGTTTTGAAGGAAGCTGAGAGCTTCGATTGCCTCCGGAGTCCTCAAAAGGCATCTCGTTGG
>CAZORO010000003.1:0-35120 GCA_964581845.1 uncultured bacterium | reverse complement strand
TTCTATCGTATAGCTCTCCTTCATTCTGCCATACAAAATTCAGCCAGAATCCCCACCAAGGGATAATATTGGTGCCAAATTGGACCGGCCGTTCCCCCTCAAATAAGGTCAGCTGAATCGCAACCCTTCTAAAAGTTTCCCAATCCCAGGTTTCATCAGGATAGGAAATTCCAGCCTTGTCAAACAGATCCTTGTTGTAGTAAAGATGAAATGTTACCGGTCCTAAGGGACAAATGAGTATTTCACCTTTGAAGGTAAAAGAATCCTGGCAATACTTGATCAACGAGTCCTCTTCACGGAGAAAATCCGGTTGTTTCTCTCTTTCCAGTTCGATAAAAGGACGCAGGCTGAGTAAACGCTTGTTCTCGTACAGGGCGACAGCCTGCCAAGCCGAGAGCCACATCACATCGGGTGCAACCCCGGCGGCGTTTAGGATCTGAAGCTTGGTGTTATATAGAGCGCCCGGAATATGCATAATCTCGACTTTTATTCCCGGGTGTGAATCCATGAAAGCTTTAACAATACGCCTGTTGATTGTCATCTCCTCTGGGCTTCCCCACGTGGAGAATTTGATTGTTACTTTCTCATTATGGGACAGAAGGTCAATTGGATCCCGTGAACACGAAAGTCCGAAGACCACCAGGATGACAATAATTGGAACAGCCATCGGCGTTGCGGCTAACCGGCCTGCCGATCCAATATCCACAACAAGACTTCTCATGATACAATTCTAGTATTGTTTACCTTGGATTACAGCTTCTCTTAAATGAGCACGGTTGAAGAATGGCAGGAAATCGCATGTGGGTTCCATTGCGATCACCTGATTTCCCTTCCAGTTGACATGATACGACCTTCCGTTGATCCATTCCTCTGTCCATTTGTTGCCCGCATGAAAGTTGATCTGGAAAACCGCAGGGCCTTTTCCAAGGTGTAGGTATCCATTATCGACCCAAGCTGGAATCAGTTTTTCACATCTATGAACTTGAATACTCTTCTGTTCAATCCACTCAGGGATACGAACATCGCAACACTGGCTGGTGAAAACCTCGAGAGTAAACTCATTGCTGGCTGGAAACCGGGATCGGACCACGACTTCGGGGGAGGTATGATCAATGAGCAGGTTGACATGCAGATCCGGATTCATGCCGGCTACTTTATTACTAACCATGCACAGAGCCTGTATCCCTCCACAGGTGATGTCGAAATTAAAATTGAGGAAATCTGTACTGGCTGCCTGATGGCCATAGGGTGCCGGAAACCCGAATGCTCCCCGGACACGGGAAGGAATATCTCTTTCAAAATCTCCCGCCGGTTGCCTGACTTGTTGAATCCATTCCGTGTCAAGCAATTGTGAAGGGATGACATGCGAGCGTAGCATCCGTTCGACATCCTCATAATATTGAGGGGACTCCCACTCAGCCAAATGAAGACCTGTCTGGATGATGTCGCCGGTGTTGTTAATCTCGCCGACATCAAGATCATTTTCGAGATTCTCTTTAGACCATCCCAGAGTGGTCATGATCCTTCCATCAAAAGCGCTCCTGTAGAGTATTCCAACCTGTATTTTTAGGCTTGAGTCATTTAGAGCCTCTGCCAGGAGAGCGAGAGAGCTGATCGTTGAGGTAATGGAATGAACATGCCAGCCAGCCTTGTCTGTAGCCCTGCCTTCCTCATCGAAACACTCACACAACACAGCGGACTTGAACTTTGTGGCGAGGTCAAGTGCCTGCGCGTTGCCCGTAGTGGTGTAGTATTTAACAAGTGAACCGATCAGCCTCCCCGCGGTGGATGTCAAATACTTGTCATGCTGGACCACATCACCGAGTGGAAGGTACTCCGGGTGAGTTTGCCACCTATCTGGATTCCAGGTCCCATCCGCATTAACAAGGCTGGATAGACGCTGTACCATCCTTTCAGCGCAGGCACGGGCCTTCTGGTCATCCCGGAATTTGACTAGAGCATTTAATCCCTGCAAGCCTTCACGCAGGTTGTGAAAAGCCACCCGCTTCCTCTTCAGTTTCTCATCATAGTATCCATTCAGTGCGTCCTCACCGGCAAAGGACTCCATGAGTGCCGATCTGTAACACTCAACTACGGCCTCATCAAGGTCTAGGGAGAAAGTGTGTTCCGCCAGAAGAAGTGCATCGAGCGCACGTCCCGGCATATGAGATATATCAAAGAAGGGGATATGATAGAAATGGGGGCGTGGGTCCAAGAGCGCGACTCCAAAGTACGGGACCTTGCCCATATCCGGATCGAATATCCGGCAGATATTCTCAACAGCAGCCTTTACGGTTTCCGAAAGACGGATGATTGACATGTAAATCTTCCTGTTCTAGATTTTATACGAGCACGGTGCCCACATGACTTGGACCGGTATGGATCAGATGAATACAGATCTTCATTGGTAATTTCTCCATGAATCCACTTCCGATGGGATGTAGAACTCAAGAAAGAAGGGAAGAGGACATCCCATCTGATTCATAGCGGCCACGGAATCACCCCGCCATAGAATCGAAATTTCTCTTTCGTTAACATTTTCTGTCTCCATTCTGAATGGAATTTCCATCCGGATTGAGAAATTCTCACCTACTGGCGGGTTGGACAACACCATGAAAGGCCCATCGAATGACACTTCAGTAGAGCCATTCTTTTTAGAAACTAGTAAAGAAATTGTGTCACGGTCAATCCAAGAAGGCATTCGAATGTGTAGGTCTCCCTCTGTCCTTAGATTAATCTCAAGGGTATCTCCATCGGGATAGGGACTTTTTACCCAGATATGGTTATTATCCTGATCGAAGAGCATGTACAGATAATGATCTCCGTTTTCATATTCATAGGCATGAATGACCACTTCAGAGAGTGATAATGCGCCTCCAGCGACGATATCCATGTGAAAGGCACCCTGATGTCTTGAGTTCTTGGTGGCGATATGTCCATAGGGAGCCGGAAAACCGAAGGCTCCTTTTGTTCTGTTTTTGATATCGTTCTTGGAATCACTCAGGTCGGAGTGCGCGGCCACGAAGGAGTTGTCAAGCAGCTGCGATGGAAGAAGATGAGCTCGCGTGAACCGTTCTGCATCCTCATAGTATTCAGTCCATCCCCAGTCGCCGAAAATCATGGCAGTTTCCACGAGTTCTCCAGTAGTATTAATCTCTCCCGTGTCACTTTGGCTACGAGTGTTCTCGGGAACCCATCCAGTCGAATTGCGGACCATGTGAAGTCCATTCTCGTAACGCGCGCGAGCTCGTGTCATCATGGTTGCATCGCCAATCTCTAGAGCCACCCGTGCCAGGGCATTCATCTCACGTGTTGGTCCAAGCATGAAGTAAGTGTTGGGAGGAAAAGTTCCATCCACGGGAAACCGGAGGTTCATTAGGTTTCTTGAATAATTCAGACACATATCAAGCGCAGGACCATATCCAGTCCATTGGTAATATTCAAGGAAAGCCAGGATACAGGTTGAATCCGCTCCATAACCGGGATTCGCATTTGGCCATCCAACTCCAAGAATTCCCCCTGTGAGAGGGAGGCCGAAATGCTCCCTGAAAGCGGCCCAACTATAGCCGAAATCGACAAAATAATTTTTAAGGTTTGAGATCCCTTGTTCCATGAGATTCTGAGCTTCTCCATCATTACGATACTTCACTAATGCCGCTAGGGCTCTCATGGCGTGACCATTGATCGTCCAATAAGTATTATATGGAGCACCAACGCTATCTGGGGCAGCGCAGACACCTGGAACAGGGGTGAAGGAATCGAAAACCACTTGACGATATCTTTGAATGACAATGGGGTCCACCACAAGACCGGATGCAGCCTCGGTCTTAAGCAGCGCCTCGAGAATTTTGGCCGCATTGACCGGTACGCTGTAGTAAGCGTTGTATAGCATATAGGGCGGGTTCTGTAGAACATAGCAGTCGAAATAAGGAATGTAACGGTCCTGAGGGTTCTGTACATTGGACATGCAGTGAATGCTCCATTGCAGCGCGAGACGAAGATCGTGATCGTTAATTTGAACAGGTTCTACTGCATAAACAGCAAGTTGCAGTAGGACAATCCCGAGGGCGATGTACCACCTCAATTTCCGTGTGATGGCTTTTAGTGAGGGGGACATACCTTCAGGCTGATGGTATTTCTCCCCTCCCCCGGGATCTAATACCTCTTGGATGGAGTATAAAAGGTTTCCCATCTCGGTATATCGAATATCCATATTGACAGGCGCAACTTAGAGCAAAAGCATCACGTCCTCGTTCCATGGCGGTTGAATCAGAACTGGTAGCCCCTTCCACCGAAATATTTCAGGTCGCCATTGCTGTCCGTACCATTTGTGGGATTATATGGAATGGGACCCTGAGGGGGACTCAGGCGGGCCCCACTGTAGCGGTCATTATCCCGGTCTGGACCCCAACCCCGCATTTGATAAGGAGCACGGATGGGTCTACCCTGAATATCATAAAATTCAATCAATGAACCTGGATTCAGGTCTTCATAGAGGAAATAGTCGAATGTTTTGAACTCATTATAGGGTGGCTGTTCCCCATTCCCGTTGAAAATATCATCTGGAACAGTTGTCATATATTTAACGGGTGTTGTCAAAGGCACTAGGCGTTGAAGATAGCTCTTGAAGTTTCCCGGAGTCTTATTGATCACCCCCGAAATGTACTTTTGGTAGTCGCCACGGTAGGCCTCGAGTGCTGTCGCCACGGACCTCATGTCGGCATAGTTGCGTGTGATCTTGGCGCGGATTTGGGCGCTCAAGAAATTGGGAAGGGCGATCGCAATGAGTATGAGGATGATGGCGATCACTATCAACAATTCTATCAAAGTAAAGCCACGCTTGGATGACACAGCAAATACCTCCATCCTTCTAAATATACTTGCTTTCAAAAATTTGGCTGGGAGTAAGGAGAGCGATTAATCCAGCTTACTCCCAGCCATTATAAAGATCAATACAACGACCAATTATTAACGGATGAATCTACACCTGATTGCTGATATGCACCAATGTCAGGAGTGGCATCGCGTGGTTTTCCCTCCACGTCAATGGCGATTCCAAGGTTCATCCCCGCATTGATTGCGGGAGAACCATCCTGGAGATGGAGATCTCCAGTTGCCTCTGGATCCACAAACATGGGATAATTGACTTGAGATGTGTTGTAGGTGTAGTGAGCGCCACGAGTCACGGTATGAACATCACTTGAGAAATCCTTTGCATTCGCAGAATTAAAAATGGAATAGTCAACATCATAGGAGATCGACGTAGCCGAACCATATGTCGGCGAGACCTCCCATGAAAAACCGTTGGGAGTTCTCAGAATCGAGTTGCGGATGGTTGCTGTTGGATTGTGGATTGTTAAACGCTGAGCCATTACTGAATCGTTCACATTGTTGATACTGCATTGGTGCATAGTAATATTTCCACAAGGCTCGTGGATGTAAACTGCCTCATTCGCAAAGGCTGCGATGGCGACATTTTCAAGAAGAATATTTGAGTTATAGCCAAGGAAAAGACCGGTCCCCGCGCGATAAGCCGTCAGGTCATTGATCATCTCGCAGCGGCGAACGATGAAATTGGAAGGTCCAGTATTTGTATCGGGATAGGCGTTGGTAAAAATACCATGTCCAGTCCAATCTGTAAACGTACAATCCTCAAAGAGGACCGTGCTATCGGGTGCCCAGTTGGGTGAATCAAACCGGAGGGCAATCCCATACTCGCCGCCAAAATGATTGAAGGTGCAGTGCTGAACGGTCAGGTTGCCCATATAATTCTGGGCCAAACTTGGCGTTCCAGTCTCATTTGCAAGAATTCGGATCGGGTGGCCGATGCTGGAAAAGCTGCAGTTATGGATCGTTGCGTTTGCATAACCGAAGGTACTTGTCACGCCCTGGACTTCCACCCCTGATGAGGCATCGCCATTGCCGAAATCGCGCGGAGTGGCATCATGTAAATTGCAGTTGGTAATGGTGGGACGTCCGCCATTGAAGACATCGACAATCCTTCCAGCCCCGTAGAGGTCCAGGTGATCCAATGTGGCCGCCGCCCCCTCATAGACGGAAATGCAGGCACGGTATTCGATACCATTATTCGCGCTCATGTCCACCGACAAGTTGCGAAGAATGATATTGGTTGATTGCCCAGCGATATAGATGCCCTGATTCACCACATTGGAGGCGGAAATCTTGACCACCGCGGGAGTTCCCGACGCCGGTCCCTGAAGGGTGAGATTGCTTCTTCCGATGATACCGACCCAATCGTCATAATTGCCAGCGGCGATATCAATGGTATCACCATTGCCTGCGGCGGTGACCGCCTCTGAGATGAGCGCGAAGTTGTATGTGGGTGGTCCGGCTGGCCCCACTGTCACTGTCGCCGCGAATCCAGGTGTAACTCCAAACGCTAACGCTAACACCACTACACATACCCAAACAGATTTTCGACTGATCATCATTCATACTCCTTTGCCAAGGATCCTTTCCCGACCCACGGGATATGGTCCATTTCCGATGGACAACTCAACCAACAAATTCGTTTACATAACATGAACGTTAATGTTCGAGATTATTGTCTATCGCTTTTTGAATGGATGTCAAGATGAAACCCTCAGATTTTCCCACATCATCAGCGAGGAATAACATAAGTCAAGTAATATGAGTACCATAAATAGAGTTAAGAGATAGGCGCACCCAACAAGATCGAAAGAAGAAGCCCTGTAAACTATAACTATAAAGAAATGAATGACCTCCTTGATGGAGCCATTTCAGAGTTAACGTTTAGCAAACTCTCTCGGGCCTTTTCAGTTATATCGTGTCAGGAGCTCTTTATCTCAGATATTTTGCCAATACAAGACTGCAAATCTCTTGAAATCAGGAACCATATTCGGAAGATTTCCCGCTTATCGGGCCATCACTTCCGTGTGTTGACAACGTTAATCCCCATTAAGTAATGTATAGATCAGAAATCGGGCTATGTCTCGCCGAACCAAGCCCGAATTGTCCGGCTCAAACAACATGCGCAGAACACTTAAAGATATTGCTAATGAAGTGAACCTCTCAGTGAATACCGTTTCTCGAGCTTTGCGGGGTTTCCCGGGAGTCAGTGAGAAGAACCGGCGGCGAATCCAGCAACTCGCCAAAACATTTAACTATGTTCCATCCCGGGATGCCCGCAGCCTGGTTCTCCAGAGCTCCCAGTCCATTGGTGTTCTCGTACCCGACCTGAGAATCCCTTATCTGGGAGAGATCACCTCTTTTCTTCAGCAAGCCCTCCAGGATAAAGGTTACTTTAGTTATGTTCTGACCACATCCGACAACATCGAGCAGTCCAACAAATGTGCCGAATCTCTTGTGGAGAGACGGGTGGATGGATTGATTTCCATGACGGTTCTGACTCCCCAGACCCTTGAAATGCTTCGATATCACCGGATACCGCTTCTATATCTAGTTGTATACGGAGAAGAACTCCCATTGCACTTTGTTGGGTATGATGATGAAGTCGGAGGACGCCTCGCAGCGAAGCACCTGATCGACATAGGGCACAAGAGGATTGCCTATTTCACAGGAAACTGGGAGACCGAGTCGTTCCGCACACCACGCTGCCAGGGGTTCCTGAGAGCCATCGAGGAATCGAATGGGGCAGTCCAACCTCTTCTTTTCCCCCATGTTTATGCTGACACTGCGAAAGCTGGTTATGCTTGTTCACGCGAACTTGTGGAACGGATCCGTTCCAATGAAGTCCAGGCTGTCTTTTGTGTGTGCGATGCAGTTGCACTGGGACTGATGCACAGACTTTATGAGGAAAAGATCCGTGTGCCCGAGGATGTCTCGGTTATCGGCTATGATAACATTGAGATGGCCGAGTTCTCTACACCACCACTCACCACGATCTGGCAGGATGCTGAACGAATCGCCCGTCTGGGAGCGATGCTTATCCTACAGATGCTCGGTCCGGAAGAAGACTGGGATAAAGTACGTCAGCAGGTTTTCCTCGAACCAACGCTGATCCTGCGCAAATCCACCCAGTATGTATCCAGTTCCGTGGCGAAGCCCCTGTAAATCCCTGCCTCGCAAGGCCAGTTGTAAAGATAAACGAAGCGTTCCCTCTATCCCCACCATCGATTGCCCCACGCGGGATCGGCTGTTCTATGGGACGGTCTGGTTCCAGATCACCTCTCCGGTATCTTCAAGAAACAGCCGGAGACTGACAGGCGGTTATTTCAGGTCCTCCAATGTCATGCGCGCCCATAGATGGTTTGGATTCTCTTTGAGTGCGTCCTCGAAGAGTTCCTTGGCCCTCGTGATATCCCCGTTGCCGAGAGCGCCGAGACCCGCGAGATAATACGCTTTTGCCCTTTGTACTCCGCGAGCTTGTTTCTCTCCGAACTTCATAAAGAAATCGACAGATCCACCACTTTCGAGTTGAGCCATCCCATCCGCCAGGAGTCCGTCAAAAAGCGCCTTGGCTTCCTGAATTTTTCCAGATTTGGCCAGGGCTTGTCCCTTGTGATACCTGAACTCGGTGCCAGCCACCTCGATCTTCACGGCTTCTTCAAGATGCTTGTGTGCGTTTTGTATATCGCCGAGTTTTTCGTACGCAGAGGTGAGCAAGAGATATGTACGCGCGGCTGGAGGATCCTGGACCGGACGGTCAACGCCGAGATTCTCTGGATACTCAAGGGCCGCCTGGAAATCGTGCACTGCATCCTGAGCCTGGCCGGCTTTCAATGATTCCATGCCCCGTAAGATGTATGCCTCGACGTAGGTGTCGTGGATTTCAGTACCACCCTCCCACGTGTCAAAACGTTTGTTGGTGAGTTTTTCGATGGCCGTATCGTATTGTCTGGTCTGCACATAAAGGCGAATCTGACGTGCCACCAAGTCGCTCCGTTTGTCCGTGGTTGTCTGGTTCTGGCACAGAAGCGCGAGACGGACATCCGGAGCGGTCCCGGCGGTCTCATAGAGTCGCTCAAGTTCGTAAAACACTCGCGGATCGCGGTTGTCGCAGGCTACCGACTGCTCGTATTCAGCCAAAGCCTTTGGATAGTCATCTTTAATCTTTGAATAGGCATAGCCGAGGTTGCGGTGCACGGTGGGGAAAGTGGGGTCAAGGTCTCTTGATTTTTCCCACGCTTTCACTGCTTCCTCCGGCTGCAGGTCATAGAGCAGATTACCGAGAAAGTAGTAAGGGCGCGCTTCATCCGGATGTGTGGCGATGGCATCCCGTAAGACTCCAATCGATTCCAACCGGAAAGGAAAACAATAAGTGGCTGGCATGCTGCTGGCCTTGCGGTAGTACTCAGCAGCGTGCGTTGCATCCCCAGTTTGCGCGGTGTAATAACCGAGATCGTAATAGAGCATTGGATAGGTCTCTGATTCTTCTCCTCCGGTGAGACGGGATAGAACATCGATCGCTTCTTTGAACATGGTGCTGGCGGCATAGTTTGAAGCCAGTTCAAGATAAGACTCGGCTTCATTGCGCATCCGTTCCTTGAGAGTTTTACGTGCGTGTTCACCAGACTGTGTTTTCCCTTGGGCTTGGTCCGCCAGGAATAACTCGTTGCCCGCCCAGAAATCGAGTGGGTCAATGTTGAGACTCGCTTCCACTTGTTGTCTGGCTTCGCCGGTCCAGCCCAAATGCCGTAGTACCGACGCGCGTAAATTCAGCGACTTTGTGTCCAATGCATTGGCTGTAATAGCCTGGTCCAAATGTTTGAGCGCCCGTTTGAAATCACCCTTCCGGCAATCAAGTTCGGCGAGCGCATAATTGGCCGCCGAATACCATGCCGAGTTCCATGCTGCACGGCTATATGCATCATAGGCGAGGTCATATTTCCTCTGGGCCGCCAGACATACGCCCAGATAGTAGTGCGGCTCGCCATCCTTGGGGCGCGTGTGGTTCCTGGTAAGGCGGGCCACGGCTCGCTGTAGGTGTTCTTCCGCCCGGTCATACAGGCCGCGTTTACAGTCCTCAATGCCCAGTGCCGTGTTGGTGCGCACATCATCTGGATCAAGCCTCAGTGCTTCTTCATAATATGGATACGGATCAAGCGTGGGATGGTGGAATTGCTGCAATCTATGGCCCGCCAGATACAGTTCCTCAACCGTCTTGATATCCTTTGGAGGAGGTGGAGGTGTGACCACTTCCGGCATCGGCTCTGGATCATAGGTCTTGCGCTGCCAGGACACGAGCTCATTCCCATCTTCATCGTAGAGCACTCCACGCAGATCAGCCTCCTCAACCCCCCGGGGCAGGGTTATAACCTCGGAATATGGCGTAGCCGGGTCAATCGCGATGATCTTTTCAAGAAGTGTGTCACCCTTGGCCCTCAACACAACCCGCGCATGTGTGTGCTTCCCGGCTGAATTGAATGCGATACGAGCCTTACCGTCCGGGGATACCGTTAGGTTTATCGCGGCATCCTGGGTTGCATTGCAGAGGCCACCGAGCTCACGCAGTGGATACCAACTCTGTGTGAAAACCTTAACCTCATGTGGCTGAATCCAGCTGTAGTCGGGTTGATTATCTGAAAATGCGCCGGCCATGATTTCCGCATAGGGACCGTCACTATCCGTCAGCTTGATGCGGTCTCCCGTGGACTGCGTACCCCAAGTCCACAATTTCATACCCGGGGCGACATGATGGTCCGCGATATACACCACCCCGGCATGTTTGTCATGATCGTAACCCGCGAAAAAACCTTCCTGTACATTCCATGCGAAAAAAGAGGTTGGGCCGGGATGATTCTTCCACCAACTGATGTCCACGCCTTTGGTGTAATCCATCTGGTTGAATATTTCATGGGAAATGGGCCAATGCGTGAATTCGTTCTTGCCATGGAAGGTGGCAAATTGCGTGCTTGGAGGAAAAAAGACCTGGTAACCAGGCGTCGCGTGGACAGCCACATTTGCCCAGTAGAGAATCGTGTGGACATAAGGGGTGCCATTAAACAGTTTCACTGTCACATCCAGCCGCGATTGCCCTGGATGGAGAGTCATTCCGATCACCCACTTCATTCGATGACGGCGTTCCGTCTCGCCGATCCAAATGGTCTTGCTCCCATCTTCATTTTCCGCCAGGAGATGGTCAACGGGCATGAAGGTGGTGTTGCGATGGTGATGGAACACGCACCATTCGACCCCACCTGAAATCCATGCTCCCAACATACCGATCAGGTCGGGCTTGATCACGTGCTGCCTATAGAAGAAGTGGTGGTCATTAGTCTTGTCGTAGGCCTCGAAAATCCGCCCGCCAATCTCCGGAAGAACACAGAAGCGGACATATTCGTTTTCTAGATACAGTGCCTTGTAAGTGTGGTCCGCTTTGGTCTGCGTCAAGGTGTCGAGCATGGGGTAGGGATAGACAGGCCCCTTCGCTCCTTGATAGGTGCGGGTTTCATAGAAGCGCGGATTGATATCCGCGGGTCCAACTTCATATGTTGGAAGTGTTAATGCTTCCTCCCAGATCCGTACTTCCTCTTCCGCTTCCACGGACTGCACTCCGAATAACGCCAATTGAACAGACAAGCATCCCATGAACAATAATCGAATTACAAGTGGCATTGGCCGCTCTCCTCTACGGGTGTTGGATGGTACTTTTTTTTCAGACCTTTGTTTTTCATGCTGCACAATCAGATTGGTATGCCATTAACGACTCCATCAACCTCCCGCGCGCAAAGCCATCCTTCGCTTCCGTTCAGTCCCCCAGTTACCCATCAGGAAAATCCCCAGACGGAATCCGCGTCAGGCGCCATGGCCGCGCGCCACTCTCGAGATGGGTAAACATGATTGCGATGATTTCGATTTCGCTGGTGGCCGGTTGCGCTCTCTTGTGCCAATTGTTGAGGGGCAGTAAGTGATCTTTGGCATCAACCGTGCCGTCACCATTGAGGCCGCCCAGAATGGGAATGGTGTCGGCGTTGAGTCTTGGGCCTGGCAGGAGAAAGCGGCCAGGCAAAGAATGAGCAGAGGGAAATCGAAATGAGCTGAAGGTCTTATGAATCCTCTCCTTATCCCCTTCGGGAAATGAGTTTGGGAACCCAGGTTTTATCCCTCCGTTTGTTCCTTCCGGCGGGTCCACCAGGTTGCCCGGTCGATCTGCTGGTTGGAGGGTGGCGCGAAGCAGAAACTCGCGAAATATCCCACCACAAAAGCAGCGATGTTGCAGAACACACCGATCATGAACTTGTGTGTGGGGCTACGCAGGATATCCGGTAACACATTCAGCCCCCAGTCGGGATTACTGTCCACCGCGCTCAAGGTCAGGTAGGCCGTGACCAGTAATGCACAACCGATCCCCACCATCGCTCCCTGTGAGTTGGCGCGTGTGGAAAACAATCCTAGGCAGAAGAGTCCTCCCAGGCCTCCCACCACAATCGATGTGATGAAAAAGCTCATCGGTAAGAACGAACTCTGGCCTGCTTTCTGGATCAATAACGCCGTGATGATCATCGAGGCGCCACACAATAGGCTGAATGCCTTCCCCGCATACAAGTAATGCTTGTCATCACGTCCCTTGACAGCTAGGCGTTTATAGAGATCGACCGTGATTACGCTGGCTGCTGCGCTGATCGCGGAGCTGAGAGTGGACATGGCGGCCGCCAGAATGGCGGCGATCACTAATCCGGAAAGCCCTTGGGGCATCCTTGTCAGAATGAAACGGGGGAATACTTCATCCGCCTTCATGCCCGCCACGGCTGGGTCGGGAACCACTTTGTAGAATGCATACAGACAGGTTCCAATGAACATGAACAGGCACCACACCGGGATACAGGCGACCCCATTGAAGAGCACGGCACGGCGGGCCTCGCCATCACTGGCGGCGGCGCAATAACGCTGGATCTTGCCCTGATCGCTGACATGTTCTTGAATGTTGGAGACCAATCCCCACAAAACCAGCACCCAGAAAGTTTCCTTGGCAAAGGAAAAGGTGGTATCGGCGGTAATATTGAACTTTTGATCGGCAAAAGCGGTTTCAAACACAAAGGCGGGACCCACTCCAGGCCATAAGAAGACGGTTAGAACACAACCAATGCCACCAATGAGAAACACAAAGGTCTGCATCACATCGGTCCAGATCACCGCCTCCAGTCCACCCACTACGCAATAGATGGTGGTAGTGATACCCACCGCCCAGATCACTATATTGGGATCCAGACCGGTCAGGCTTGTGATGGGGATACACAGGAGGTAAAGCACACTTCCCAGACGCCAAGCGGATTGGATGGTAAAGAGAATGGCTCCATAGATTCGCGCCCCTGGGCCAAAACGGCCCTCCAGGTACTCATATGCGCTGGTAAAACGGCTCGCGCGGTAAAAGGGAATAAACACAAAGGCCCCCAGTACAGCGGCGAAGGGAAGCATCAGGCCGGGAACCAGATAACTCCAGTCCTTAGCGTATCCATTGCCGGGGTATGCCAGAAAGGTGATCGAGCTGATCGCCGCCCCGAGCATCGAGACTCCGATGGCCCATCCGGGCACGGACCGTCCACCTACGAAAAAATCATCCGTGGTCTTGTTTTTCCTCATGCACCAGAAACCAATTCCCAGGGTGGCTCCGAAGTAGAGAATAAGCGTGATCATGTCTCCCATTCGGAGTGTTGTTGCGGCTTGTTCCAAAACAACAGCGTTCTCGTCCATGAAGTCTCCTCGCTTGATGTGGGTAAGAAGACACTAACAAAACAGTACTGATATGAAGGTCTACAATAGCAGGAACAATCAGGTTTTCATCCCTATCCGGAAGAAAAAATGGGGACTGCTTCGAAAATACCCCTGTAGGGTGGGGCTTGCCCCACCGTCGTATTGGGACATTCAGCTCACCCACGATTTGCACTCCGCTGCGAGGTCACGTCGAAGTATCGTGGCGTGGGAGTACAACTCTCCAAGAAGGGCCCGGTCCAGCAGTGCAACTCCTGGACCAGCTGGTGAGGCATGGGCCAGTTGTTGAGGTTTGGACCAGCTGTTCTAAAGATCCTGGAGGGGGAGGTGACTCCCCCTCCAGGCAAAGCTAGTGAGGGTAACTCCGTTCAAGCCTTAACCAGGTTCGGCTTCTCCAGCCGTTCAAAGTCTTGATAAGCAAGGCGGATGCACTCAGTGTGACTGCCGGCGTTGAATGCAATCTCCTCATCAGCAGTCAAAGATTCGGTGACATACACATCCATCCCAAAAAGGTGTCCGAAGGGAGGCATGGCTCCCGCCTCGCAGTTTGGAAACAAATCCTTGAATTCGGCTTCGCTGGCCAATTCGACATTTGTGGCTCCAGAAGCCACCCTGAGAGCATTGGGGCTGACCCTCATGGATGCCGGTAATACAACCATGGCCATTTTACCATCCAGCTTCACGATGACTGTCTTGGCCATCTCTTTTCCACGGATGTGCGCGGAGGCGGCCACCTCTTGCGCTGTATACGCTCGAGAGTGCTGAATGGTGACATACCTGACTCCCTCTTTGTCCAGGAACTCCTTCAGCTGTTGCATGGGCATGACGGCTCTCCTTTCCTCGGCGTAAAGCCGAACCGAACCTAAGCCAGGGGGTCTCTCTCAGTGGAAACACCCCTGTTTTCTTGTTCCAGTTCCTTTTGATAGGCTTTCCAGCCAGGACACCATTGGGTGTGCCAACGCCAAAGCCTTCCGAGAATGGACTTGGGCTTGCGTTCCGCATAGGCGCGAAGCCGGCAACGATCACATGAAGATTGCATCGCGTTTTGCTCTTTTCCGGGCGGTTGCCCCCTTCTTCCTGTGGAAGAGGGGGGTAGGGGGGTGAGCTCGGTTTACCCGCCACAACCCATTATATTATACTCGATCCAGTGCTGGATGGGAGAAAACTTACATGTCAAAGGTCTAGACAGGAGAGGGAACCTCAGACAAAAAACAAACCCACACACATGACAAACTCATTACTCTTTTACAGTACCAATGGGAAAGCCCCCAAGGTGGACCTGCGTTCCGCCTTGATCAATGGACAGGCCCCTGATCGTGGCTTGTACCTCCCTGAAAGGATTCCCACCTTTTCTCCCGATGAACTCGTGGTTTTCCCCTCGCTCTCCTACCCAGAGATCGCCACACGAGTCCTTTCGCGTTTTACCACTGGCATCCTTGATGACACGGTTCTGAAACAACTTTGCGAGGATGCTTACACCTATCCAGTTCCAATAGAAAAGGTATACGCACGCAACCATATTCTCCGTCTGGACCGTGGCCCTACCGCCTCTTTCAAGGATTTCGCGGCCCGGATGATGGCACGTTTACTGGGACGGTTTATCCAGGAGACGGGAAGAGAGCTGACTATTCTGACCGCCACAAGTGGAGACACCGGTTCGGCGGTTGCCAGTGCCTTTCACCATGTTCCGGGTATCCGTGTCCTGGTGTTGTTTCCCATCACCGAGGTCAGCGGCCGTCAACGGAAACAGATGACCACTTTGGAGGACAATATCCATACGATTGCGGTCAATGGAAAATTCGATGACTGCCAGGCTTTGGTGAAACGAGCTTTCGCCGACCCGCTTCTCTCGCCGATTCCGCTTTCCTCGGCCAATTCGATTAATATCGGACGTCTTCTGCCGCAAATGGTCTATTATTTCTATGCTGCCTCGCGTGCCGCCGTTCCCGGAGAGGAGATCATCTTCTCTGTACCCTCCGGAAACTTCGGCAATATGATGGGAGCAGTTCTAGCGCGGCGCATGGGTTTACCCATCCGCCGCCTGGTCATCCCGGTCAATGCCAATGATGAGTTTCCCATCTTCCTGGCGACGGGTGATTACCACCGGATTGAACCCTCCCGGAACTGCCTCTCCAACGCTATGAATGTGGGTCACCCCAGCAATCTGGCCCGGCTGGTGGCCCTTTACAATGGCCACATGGATGAGAAGGGAACAATCCACCATCCGCCCGATATTGAGGCTATGCGCCGTGACCTCTTCTCAATCTCGGTCAACGATGAGGAAACAGGCGAGACCATCCGTGAGGCTTGGGATCAGTACCACATCCTCTTGGAGCCTCATGGGGCAGTGGGTTGGAAAGGACTCCAGGTCTTTCTTGAAAGACATCCCCAGGAGAAGGGACCAGCGGTTAGCCTCGAAACAGCGCATCCAGCTAAGTTCCCTGAGGAATGCCAACGCAGGTTGGGATTTGTGCCTGAGGCGCCATCGGCTTTAGCGGGATTGGATCAACTTCCGGAGAGATACGACTGCATGGAGGTCAATTACGAAATCTTCAGGGACTACTTGCGAGAGAAGTATTCCCCCTGCTAGTGTGAGTCAAAGACGCAGTCTACCATGAAGCCCTGCTTGCGGGGTCCTGAAGTGAACCGCAAGAGAATACCCCCAAAGGAACGAGCTCATGTCTCATAAGTATATTGTGATACTTGGCGATGGAATGGCGGATTTTCCTATCCAGCGGCTTGATGGAAAGACTCCCTTACAGGCCGCGCACAAGCCCTACATCGACCGGATTGCCGCTCAGGGGCGGTGTGGGCTGTTCCACTCGATTGAACCAGATCTGCCGACGGGCAGCGAGATTGCCAATTTGATGGTGCTGGGATATGACCCGCATGAGTGCTTTGAGGGGCGTGGTGTCTTGGAGGCTGCCAGCATGGGAGTGAACATTGCTCCCGATGAGATTGGGATGCGTTGCAATGTCATTTGCATCCAAGATGGCCTTATCAAGAACCACTCCGCCGGACATATCTCCAGTGAGGAATCGGGCCTCCTTCTCGATACACTTAATCAATCCGTCAATGATCCCCGTTACCGCTTCCATACCGGTGTAAGTTACCGCCATCTGTTTGTCGGAAGGGGGCTTGATCCGAGTTTGGAATGCTTTCCTCCACATGACCACCCCAATGAGCGTGCTGAGGACTTGATGATCCGTCCGCAGGATTCGCAAGGCGCGGACTCACCTGCGAAAGTGACTGCTGATCTATTAAATGAGTTCACACGGCGTTCATGGGACCTTTTTCGCGATCATTCTGTCAATTTGGCGCGCCGTAAGCAGGGAAAAGACCCTGGCAACTCAATCTGGCTCTGGTCGCCAGGACGGCGTCCCTCGATGAGGACGTTTGGGGAACGCTTCGGCGTCACCGGGGCGGTTATCTCGGCGGTGGACCTGGTACGTGGTATCGGAGTGTATGCCGGTTTTAAGAATATCCTGGTTCCCGGAGCGACTGGGCTATACGACACCAACTATGAGGGCAAGGCGAATGCCTGTCTGGAGGCTCTCAAGGAGGTGGACTTTGTCTATGTCCATGTCGAGGCGCCTGATGAAGCTGGGCATGAGGGAGACCTCGATCTGAAGATCCGGACCATCGAGGACCTCGATCAAAGGCTGGTGAGGATCATCCTCGAGGGTATCGAGAAAAAAGGCATCCCTGCTACGGTGGCAGTCCTTCCAGATCACCTGACACCGGTGGAGACACGCACCCATGTGCGTGGCGCGGTTCCCTTCGCCATTTGGGATATGAACTCACCCGCTCCTGACAAAGTGATGAAGTTCGATGAGGACAGTTGCCGTGAAGGGAATTATGGAGAGATTCACGGCGACCAGTTCATCCGGAGTGTTTTAGGAAAATAAGGATGTAAACCCCCTGTTTGATGTAGGAGGCGGGTTATGAGAGGCTCACGCGCGGGTTTGACCGCGTTACGAGTCCTTGGATTTATGTTTACCCTGGCCGTCTGGATGGAAATCGAGCACAACGATCATCCTTACCGGGTTGTCATTGCCACGATATCCGTCCTTTTGACTTTCCCCACGCTTCTTTGGTTCAGGAAGTTGCTTGATAAATCTCCCACTCAAGAACGTTGCGCATGGCTCACCTCCATACTACACATCCTTTTGATGGTCCTATTCGGAGTGGCCATCATTGAAACCTTGGTCGAATACTCACGATCTCCACGTTGGTTTCTACCAGTACCAAGGATGATCGGGAGTGTGCTGCTATTGATAACCGGGTTCTTCACATTACTGACAGTCCTAAATCTTGCGCTGAGTGGCTTGGGAGCGCCTTTTGCCATCGCCTTGAGCAGAAGGCTCGCTAATCGTTGGATGTATGCCTGGACTAGGAATCCGATGGTGCTGAGCACTCTCTCTTGTCTCTGTTCCGTGGCGCTCCTTTTTCAATCTATGCAGTTCTTGGTTTGGATTCTAGTCATCCTGAGTCCCGCCTGGCTCTTCTTCCTTAAGGTTTATGAGGAGCGTGAACTGGAGATCCGGTTTGGGGAATCTTATCTGGAGTATAAGAAGACCACTCCTTTCTTCTGGCCCAAGAGGCCAGGAAAAAGGGATCAAATGAAATGAATGTAAACAATATGGTAAAGCAAAACGATTGGAATCCCGGCCACTATCTCAAGTATGGGAATGAGAGAACACAGCCATCGATTGATCTGGTGAATCGGATCAAGACGGCTCAGGCACCTGTAAATATAGTGGATATCGGTTGCGGCCCAGGTAACAGCAGCCAGGTGCTTTTACAGCGATGGCCTGAAGCGAAATTGACTGGCGTGGACAATTGCGTCTTATTTCCCTTAAAGAGGTTCTTTTTGATTGCGTATAAATGATGACTGGGACAGTTAAGGTTTCTTTTGGACATACTGGAAAAGGAGAGGAGAATGAGCACGTAGTGGTGAGAAGAACCTTATTATCAATGATCTTATTGACCGCCATGTCCACAGCTTATTCGGATCCGATTCTCAAGCTTGCTCTGCTTCCCCCCTCTCCTATCCGGGAGCAAGTCTATGTTCAGATCAGGGGTTCTATCTCGAATCCATCCCCTGAACAGCGGACATATAGGGTAACCATAGCATTAGAGAATCATGAAAGCTCCAGATTGTTATTCATGGATGAAGTCGAGATTGAGCCATCAACTCTGAGAGGAATTGAGTTCAACTGGCTTCCGGATGGTTGTAGAGGAAAATGGAAAGTCCGTTTCTCTGCTTCCTCGGCTAATCAGGTGGTGTCTATTACAACCCCGGTTGAGATACTTGATTCCAGCCAACCTTTCCCCAGGAAAATCGATGGAGCTTGGGTGGAATTTTTCCACTGGAGCGAAGAAGAGGGACATCCCTGGAATAATCAAATCGTCAATATGACCGAAGATGATTGGACGGAAGCTATCCAGGGGATGCATGAACTTAGGCTACACGTTGTGGTCATTGAAGAGAGCTTCCGTAACCAAGCCTACTGGGGAGAACACGCCATCGAAAAAGAGGGCTATCAAGGGTGCGCATACTATCCCTCGAAACTCTTCCCGGGAAGAATGAACATTGAAGCCAGAGATCCCATCGAGGTGATCCTCTCCGAGGCGGACAGGCTCAATATGTTGGTCTTTGTTCCTGTTGGAATGTATGCTTTCTTTGACTTCTCCGCGGGATCTTTGCATTGGCATCTCCAGGTTGCCAAGGAGCTCTTTCAGCTTTATGGCCATCACTCCTCGTTTTATGGCTGGTATATTCCTGAGGAAATTTTTGGAAATCTGGGAGGAACACCTCAGAGGTGGGATGAAATCTCCACTTTCTTCCGTGAGTTCAAAGCGTATGCTGCAAGCCTTGCTCCTGAAAAGCCGGTCATGCTTGCCAGCAGCTGTCATGGAGTGCGTGGCGCGGAGGAGGCATACCGGGAACTGCTCCCCAACCTGGATATCTTGTGTCCCTTTGGTTTCAACCGGATGCCATCAGGAGACATTTCAGGTGAGGAGGCTTATCAGCTCCTACAGCAATTGTGTGATGAGTCCGGTTCACACTTATGGATGGACCTTGAGGTCTTTAAGTTTGGAGATGCCAATGCCTTTGTTCCACGCACTTTATTGAGCCTGATGGATGACCTGACCCGATTTCCTTTCTTCGAGAAGATTCTCTGTTACCAGTATACAGGGCTAATGAACGCACCCTGGGCGAGAATAAAGCCTGGGGGTGAGGAAACAATCACTCTTTACAGAAATTACTTGGACTACTCCCGGAAGTAAAACTGTGGCTGTGGAACTCCTCCATCACGAACTACCACACCGAGGAATGAATACCATCCCCGTTGATCATCTGTTTCCGTAAATCTCCATCACTACAAATCTTTTTACTCAGGGGGAGCATCACCTATCGGCTTGACAAAGAAACACCCTGTATTCCAATCCAGGCATAGCTGGCATTGGTGTTGGAGTCCTCGAGCTCGATGTGTACCTCCTGTCCTCGCCACTCACGGACTGGTATTCTGTAATTGGAAAGGACATGGGTACCACTTGGATGGGCTCGTTTGAGGATCTTCCCTGTTGCATGTTCCACCAATGATAAAGTCAGTGCTCCATTCCCCGTCTCGGCCTGGGAATTTCCTCCCTGGAAAAGGAAACCGAGGAAATCTTGGCTGAGGGTAAACGGGGGAGAGACCGCCTTGCCGGTGGCGGATTCACCAGCACGGCCAACTGAGTTGAGTGTCGTTTGGCCGTAAATGGTGGAAACACTGAATGCTTCTCCCTCTGTCCGCCATCCCTCCAGGTCTCCCACCTTATCGAGTCTGAACACGGTCTTTGGAAGAGTATAGGGATTCGACGGAAGCAGAGCGGAGAACTTACCAGCCTGATCCGGATCTGGGGGACGGACCGCGGTGACCGCGACCAAACCAAAAGCAGGATCGATTCCTATCGAGGAGAGGGAGAGAGAGCGAATGGGTTTAGGACCATTCAGATCAACTTCAATAACACTCATCACCGAGGAAGCGGTCTTGAGTGGAAGCGAGGTTGACCAGAACTCGGATTGGGGAATCGCAGGCGGTTTGGCAATCGCCCAATCTGAATCCTTGAAGCCCAGGAGCGGGAGCAAGCCAAACCGCTCCGGACGTTCCTTTCGTGCAGTGGAAAAGTCTCCAACAATTTCCTGGGGACACCACCAATCCAGGTCCCCCGGGAAATACAGATCCCGGCCTATGTATCCCGGTCCCCATTGATTCGCATGGCCTGTGCTGTTAGCGATCTCCACGGACACCCTACCCACCATGCTGAATGTATCGTGATTCTCGAGAAGGGGTACTACCAGGAGGTATAACTTGGAGTAGACCGCGTCATCGAGAGGAATCCTGAAAGACGGTGTCCCTGCTTTCCAAGACGCTGGCGCCATTTTCCGGTTTACAATATCGAAAGAGATCCCAGGCAAACCGGGAACCTCCACAGTGGTTTGACCTTCCAGCGCCGTGAGTGGCGTTTTGGAGCCATTCCAGGGACCATGCGCGAAGGCATAGTAATTACGCAATTGAGGCCATTGTTCATCAGGTATCAGTTGATCTTGTGGCAGAGCGATTTTGACGACACGGCCATCGAGGAACGGCCTCAGCTCAGTATCCGGCGCGAACACTTTTGATGCCACTACCTTGATATCAAGAACCGCTCCATTGGGAAGCAAGAGGGTTGCGTCATTTTCACCGGGGGAGAGGAGGCCCAAGACTCTTTTTGGAACAGGAATAGTCTGATTACTCTCTGACCGTGATCCCACCAGAACCTGAATAGGGATCTCCTCCTGTGCGATAATGAAGGTGGATTTGCCTTCAAGTGCATGAGTGGTGTTGTTGCGTAGGATTAAAGTAATCTGAGCTGCATCATCCGTAAGTTCGAGTTCGCCCTTGACCACGGCCTCATATCCGGGAAGCAGGGTCAGGTCAATGGGCTTCCAGAACTCACTCCCTCCATCGGTCTTGCAGAGGGCGAACAGGGTCCTGCGGGCGAAGGTCATTTGGCCAAGCCGCCCGAATCCCGAATAGGGAGAAAGAAGCCCCTCGGAGATCGTCCCACGGATCTCCGAGGGGCCGGTCACAGGATTGCTTGAAAGAATCCCGGACCGGTCTTGAATATCAAGCACTTTGGCACCCGCGAACTTCACCCGGAGCTCATCACCTTCAGCAATCGAAGCGGGATGTTCTGCGGAGACACTCGCAGGCTTGAAGTCAATTTCGATGATGCTCTCCTCCAGGGCGGTGGTTGCAAAGCTGAGAATGATGCAATCCACACCGGGAGCGGTTTTGTAGTCAATCATTTTACCATTTACCTTGACTGACTGAATGGTCGAGGGAGGAAGCATCCACCGGATATCCCTTTTTAAGGGTTCACGTGTCGAAATCACATATTTGAGGTTATCACCTTGACGGGTAAAGACAGCACTGACATCGGCTATATTTACAGATGCTGCATTCCAGGAATCTGGAAAGGATGGGGAGATCCTGAGAGTCTCCTCTGGTTTGTGCATCTGCAGACCAAAAAGAGCCTCGATTACCGCTTGGATGTAGAGGCCCGCAGGAGGGGTGAAGTAGGCTGGAATGTCTTCCTCCGCTACTTCCATCCAGGAGCCACGGTGATCGCTGTTCATGGCCCACTCCGCATCGGCTTTGAGTGGACGGTAGGTCTCATTGCGTAATCCCATCGCGGAGAGTCCCCATGCTCCCCAGGGTTGTTGTGCCGCACCCGCCTGCATCCCCCAGGTACCACCTACATGGTTGGGAAAATTATTCGAGCAATATATCTCACCCTTCTCTCCAGTCAGACGATCGCGTAAATGACGCATGGTGGTCCAGGAATCGAGAGGATCCACGACACCCCAGATGAGCGGATAAATGAAGGTGTGATACTGCCCATCAAGCCTTCCCACTCCAAGTGGGTCACGGAAGAAAAGAAACCGTCCCAGATCCGCCTGCCACAAATGAGTTTTAAGCCGTTGGGTAATGAGAGCAATGCGCCGTTCACATCTCTCCACAGTCTCCTGATCGCCGAGGGCTTTAGCCAGATCCGCCCGTGTTTGCAGCATCCGGATCCCTTCGATGGTAGGGGTGGTGCCATCATTGGGTGTGGCCACATAATCTTCCTGGTTGCCGATCTGCTGCCCCCATCCGAGAAGGCCATTGCCATCGGGATCGTTCTCCGTAAAGGCGTGTTCAATGATTCGATCCAGAGCCGGAGCAATCTGTCTGGCGAAATCCTTATCCCCGGTGTAATTCCAGTATTGGGACACCTGCCAGGCATAGAATTGATCCGATCCACCGAAGTCCCTGCGCCAGAATTCACCCGGCGAGAATTGAGGGACAGCTCCATTGGGGAAAAGGTTATCGGCATGGATGAGCATGCTTTCCCTGGCGCGGTCCCCCTGGCCAACCCAGGTCAGTCCACCCGTCGCCTGCAAGTGCCACATACAAACCCAATGGTGCATACACTCGGTCCAGCCATAGGGTTTGATCCAATTGTATTCAAGTGTTGTCAACGCCCCCCTGAAAGCGTCATTCATTACCTTCTCGGGCGTTTCAATCCGGTTGCGTAGCAGCTGCTCATAATGATCAACAATTTCCATGGCTGCCTCGGTGGGGTCAGTCCTCGCGAGCTCCATGGCTTTGCCCTTGTCGTTGGAGAATCCCAGCACCAATGCTCCCTCTCCCTGAGGGAAATGGGCTTCGAGGATACTTCCGCCTTGGTCTCCCGCTCGCTGAACTAACTCTCCCGTGGCTGTGACTGCGGTTGTGATCTCGTGGTTTTTGCTATTGAGGATTCCTACTCCATCTTGAATAAATGCCTCGTCCCCTTCCATACCAACTTGGGCCTTGCGTAGGAGAGGGATTCTTCCAGACATGAAGATCTCATGACTTTCGCCGCACTTGACCATGATCGGCCCTGGAGGATTGCATTTCACCTCGAAAAGTGCCGCGCCATGGCGTTCGCCAAGCGGATAAAATCGAATAACTGGCATGATACGGGTCGTGATCTCATGTCCATCCAGCTTGTAAACAGCCTCCACTCCACCCGGGAAATCCTCAACAGAAACCACCTCGGGTGCCTCAGTCCAAACCACTTTCTCCCCGCTTCCGGCTCCCACTACCAGCTTCGCCAGGAAGTGGGTCTCGGTGCATGAGACTTTCTCGGTAAAATAAGTGGTGAGGCAAGAGTTCGGGATCTGCTCGTCGGTTGCCACCAGGGTGTATTGCCAACCGGCCATGCGGTCATTGAAATGCTTTGATTGTCCCTCCAACGGTGTGACTGCCCCTAAAAGAACCGTGGAGACGAGAATTCCGGTGATTTGAATCAACCTCATGGCGAAGTCCCTCCTCTGGTTGTGGCTACAGGAAAAAAAGTTTATGCCCTTTTTGGGGGATCCCTCTGTGATAATGATCGTTACAAAAAAGGAGAGCTGCGTTGGAAAATGTTATGGCCCCAGCAAGATGATATCTCCGCGGGAAATTGTGCCGTTTGTGGGTGAGTAGAGCATGGGGGATTCAGCAATACTTGACATCCATGCATTGTTGAAGATCTGGTCTGGACCTGTGTCACGTAGCATCCATTCCTTTGCCGCTCTCCATCCAACCTGATATTGTTTGTAAAAATACCAAGCTGGTTCATAAGCCGAACCGGCATCAGGTTTAGCGTTGTAGTTTCCACCTTCGCGTGATCCGAGGGTGGTGAAAGAGGCATAGGGGAGGGTTTTCAGGTACTGGATAGGACTTGTCAGCTCGGTGAGTCCCCACCTGACGGTGATGTCTTCAACTCTTGGAGTGCGCCCGATCCTGCCAATGTAATCATAGGGGAGCGGGTAGGCGGTATAGACTCCATCTGCGTTGACTACATACGGAACTGAGGGAATGAAGGTCCTCTTATTTTCGTAATCCTGACGGTAGGACTCAAGCGCGATATGGAGAGTATGCATTTCACCCTTGATTTTGGTGACATGCGCCCGGGTCTTGGCTTCCAGGAAATTCGGCAAGGCGATAGAGATCAATATCAGGATGATGGCGATGACGATCAAGAGTTCGATAAGTGTAAAACCACCCTGAGATACCTTGAAATGCCATTTCATGTTGGTTGCCTCCTTGTCGTGGGATGGATATTGGGAAATACCCAAATCCCTTATGTCTTATCAGGGATGAAATGCATTATAAAAGGATTTCAGCTCCTGATGAATTTGTGTTTTTTTATTACGCCTTATCAATGCAGCAAGTGCCTGTTGTCGTCCTCGAATGGATCCCCAGGTCCAAAAGCATAGATGTCTCCAAAAGAGGTGGTGCCATTCGTGGGTGAGTAGGTTTGTGGACAAACCCACGCGGTGGAATCCACCGCGTCCGGACCCGAGCTGTAGTATATATAACCGCAGTGTTTTGCATTGCGTACAAAGTCCTCACCGATGATGACATTCCCGCCGGCGGCTGCGCGGATGGAGGCGAGAGGCGGAGATAGCGCTTGCCCCACTTTGAAGCTAGCGAAACCCCGCATAATCCGGATGACGGTGTAGGGCGGTTCAAAAATTCTGTTGCTCCGCCACCAGCTCATTGTTTCGTTGCTATCTCCGAAGGGATCAATCGGAAGAGAGGAGATGTACTTGATGGGCGTGGTCAGGCCACGGCTGGCGAATCCCCACCAGTTCCAACTGGGGGGATCATTGCTCACAGGTCCAGGATTCGCGATGTACGGGATCGGTTCATGACCCTTCCAATCAGACTTGTAGGACTCCGTGGCGATGACCAAGGAACGTGTTTCTCCCGCGGCCTTGGCTACCTTAGCACGGATCTGTGCCTCCAGGAAATTGGGAAGCGCGATGGCGATGAGGATGAGGATAATTGCAATCACTATTAAAAGCTCAATCAACGTGAAACCACTTTGCCAAAATCTTTGAGTCATCTGTGCCCTTCTCTCCTTCCTGGAGAACCCGGGGGCTTCCATTAAGGAAGCCCCCTTTTACTGATTCTTGGTTTACATTTTGAAACCTGACACGATAATTCCCAGTGTCGATTTCAATAAAGCGCCCAATCGTCTACTTTCACGATGATATCCCCGAAAGTGGCTTCAGGATACAATTCGGCGTGCTGCACCACTGCTGTTCCGACGTCTGCCCCAAAACCCTGGCCACCGCCAGCAGCGGCCATAAAGGTGATTCCTTGACCAACCCCGCCATCATGATCAAGGATCGCTATTAGCATGCCCATCTTTTGTCCCACAGTGGGTGGGAAGGGATTGGTGAAGGTTGCGCCAGAGACTTCAAAGGCAGTCCATGGAACCGCCACCTCCACCTTGTAGCCAGTTCCCTCCGTGACAGTGACACCCCATTGGGTTCCAGTCATTGGATTGGGAGCTGAAGACGGCCAGAAAGCGCTGAAGTAAGGACTATTATCTTCAGTCCCGGCGGTTCCCGTGTTCGCGGCTGCGGCCACGGAGGGGATGAAGATGCCTCCGTTTGTTCCAGCCCCGGTGACCTTCCTCAGGTCATAGTCAAGGGCTACTTGAAATGCATCACCACCATTTACGGCCTTAGCAACTGTATTGGGATTGATGCTGTCATCCTTCACATCAGCAGCGATATAGAGAGCATTGTTGTCCCAGGCGAAGTAATACAAGCCGGAACCATCGGCATCATTGCCAATATTCCCGCTTATATTCGTCGTTCCGCCATTGTGTTTGAATGTCGGGTCATTGGGATCCACGATCTCGAGTGTGGAAAGACGCATGTCCACAATGCTCACCGCGGGGAGAGAGCTCCAGATTTCACCCGCACTGATATTACCATCGATGGTGGGGGGGGCCGGAACCTTGGAGATCGTGACCGGCCAGGAGCGTTTCTCTGGCGGGAAGTAATCGGTGATTCTGAAGGCATCGACACTCAACCAGGCATATCCACCGGCTGCGGCATCGTCGGTTACCTTGACATAGACATTCTGGTTCAACGCGGCCGTACCATTGAGCATCTCGTTTTTCATCACACCCGTGATGTTGGGAGCGAGCACACGATCCAGTTCGGCGTCGTCACTGGCACGGTGAAGAGTGACATAGTTCCAATTCTCTTCGTTGCCGGGGGTATTGGCCCAGCCACCGATCTTGAAGCTCACACCTGTTTTGGTGAGCAGGAATGGAGGAGACTGTATACTTCCGGTCCTGACTTCCCCTGTCGGGAATGAACTCCCGAGGAAGTTGCAGTGGAACCCACTCGAAGGCCAGGTAGTCCCAGGTGTCGAAAATGCATCACCCGTCACGGTCCAGCCAGTGAGATCACCCGTTTCGAAATCCGCGTTGGGAAAAGCGAGGTCAGGATATTCATCGCATGGGGGTAAACCCTCGACAATTGTGAAATTATCTACCGTCAACCAGGCAAAACCGTAATTGGCACCTTCATCAACCACCATGATATACACATTCTGATCTCTTGCCGCAGAGCCATCGAGGTACTCGGTCGCCATGGTCCCGGTGATGTTGGGGGCGAGAACACGGTCCAATTCGGCCCCATTGCTCGCAAGGTTCAGGGTGACATAATTCCAGTTCTGCCCCTCGCCTGGTATTTCTGTCCAGCCACCGATCTTGAACTTCACAAGGTTTCCGGTCATCTTGAACGGAATTGATTCAAGCCAGCCGGTCCAGGATTCATCAGTAAAGGAGGTGCAATGGTAATTGCACTGATATCCGTCCGATGGCCATGTCGCGGTGCTGATCGCGAAGCATTCACCATTCACTGTCCAGTTGGTGAAATCGCCGGTTTCGAAATCAGCATTCGGAAAAGCGAGGTTTGGGTCAGGTGTACAGGTAGCGAAAGTGATCCACGCAAAGCCGTCGATACCAATCCAGCCATTGACCGCACCCGGATCACCACCCAGATTCATGTCCACTGCTTCAATATAGAGTTCTTGGCCCGCATAGGCACTGAATCCGTCTTTTTGGACTAGAACGAAAGATGCATTCGTGGAGGGAACCACTTGAGACCAGACCACGGAGTCATCCGAGGCCTTCTTGATATCAACGTGGATAAAGGGATCATTCCAACCCGCGATGTAATATCCCAGTTTATCTTTTCCGGCTGGAACCGTGAAATTGATCGACTTAAGCGTGGCCTGCTCCGACTCTGAAACACTTCCTGCAGGGAACATGGTCGAGGCCGCATAAGTGCCTTCCGGGGCTGCATTGAACCAGGGAAGGAAGCCATCACCCGAAGCTGTTTGCCAGGCGATTCCCAAAGTTTGAGTCCAGTTATCCAAATTGCCATTCTCGAAGCCACAGTTTGGAAAGATGGGTTCTTTTGTGATCACAGGATCCGCCATTACACCACCCGCGAAAACACATAACGCCAAACATACCGGTAAAAAGGTCCTTCTGTTAAGCATTCCTTTCTCCTCCTGATCATGTTTTTACTGATTGTGTGTGGAGTTAAAAGCTTCCAAACATAAGGGGGGGATACCTTTTGCACTTAGGCTCCTCCTTCCCTCCTTCCAGCTTATCACACTGAGCGTGGAGTCCTATCCACTTTCGAGGTCCACGCGCTTCTTCGACTCCCTCCTTTGCCCACTGAGTTTTTGAAGTCCTCTTCGAGAGGACAAGATCATCATCTGACAACCCACCCACATGATTCATGCATAAAGATCTACGAATCCCCAGTCGGGTTGGCCAGCATCCGTAAGTGCACGATCACTATTGGAAATTATTAAACTGTACAAAAGAAGTTGTCAAGTATAAAATTGAGATCATTAAAAAAAAGCTTCGACCGAAGCAAAGGGGTGATTCTCATTGGCTCATCAGGAAGATTTCTGGGGTAGATAGGGGGAAAAGAGCTGGCTCCCATTCCTGTCATGATGGTGAGAGGCTCTCTACACTTTGAGAATCCTCTCCAGACCCTGTTTCTCCCTGGCAAGGGACCAGATTCACTAAGGAAACGGGAAAGGGATCAAAGGGTGCGGACTGATTCGCGTTCTATCAACCGTGGATGGGTACGGCGATGCAAAAACCCATTGAAATTAGGGCTTTGATGGACGGAAAGGATGATTTCGGCGATCTGTCTTCCCAGGTCGGCGGGGCAGGTTGCGACCGTCGTCAGGGGTGGTCCCATCACCGCCGCCATTTCACAATCGTCAAAGCCCACCACGCTCAAATCGCGTGGTATCGAGATTCCCAGCTCCTTCGCGGCTTGATAGGCCCCAATTGCGATCAGGTCATTGAAACAGACAATTGCAGTGGGACGTGGTTGACAGCGTGTCAGAAGCTCTTTCGCCGCCTGGAAACCACCCGCCAGTGTGTCACCTGCACGGATGAGCAAAGAACTCTCCACCGGTATGCCATGGTTCATCAGGCTTTCGACATACCCCAGTATCCGCCGCTTGGCGAAGGTCGAGGTTTCCGCGCCTGCCAGACACCCAATCCGTTGATGACCCCGCTCGATCAAATAGTCCATGGCGAGCCTGTTCCCAATCTGGTCGTCGAAATCCACCTGGTGAGTCTCAATGTCGGCCAATTCTCCGATGGAGATCAACAACTTCCCCGCATCAACCAATCGGCGGATATGATCGTGAGGACGTCCCTCCTGAACAGGAGCGACCACATAACCGCCCAATTCATAAGAACTTAGTGCGTTGAATGCCTTGATTTCACTCTCGTAGGTTTCATCCGTGGCATGCAGAATCATGAAGTATCCAGCCTGCTCTAGATCGTCCTGAAGTCCACCCAGTAACTCGGTGTTGAAGGGATTCTTGATATTACCGATGACGACCCCAATGACTCTTGAGAAATGCTCGGAGAGGGAGTTGGCGATCAGGTGTTGCTGATAACCTTTCTCACGCAGGACGGTCTGGACCCTTCGACGGGTTTCTTCACTCACCCACTCTTTTCCATGGAGGACCGCCGAGACCGTGGCTCGTGAGACACCTCCCGCTTCGGCGATTTCTTTAATGGTGACAGGCCGGTTATTTTTCATGGATTGCAGATCCAGCTTTCCCCTATCATAGGAAAGATTGCGTTTGAGGTCTATAGAGGTGTTGTTTCCCATCTGCTAAACATTGATCCTTTTCCCAGGATTCCCGTTCCCATGCTTTTATAACCAGATTCAGCGAGAACCTTGTAAAGAACGGATTGGTCAGACCTTGTATTGTCTCTTCTAATCTCTTTTATGACCTTCTCCGGGCTTGTGTGATTCTTTATCTTGACAAATGAAGTTTGACAAAATAAGAATAGCACAGTTTCAATTTTCGGGTAAGGGGATATCCTCCGCCACCTTCCGTCTTGCCCATTCGGTCTTTAAGGAGGCTTAGAATGAACCTACGTGAACGTTTTCGTGGATTCACAAGTCTCAATCCAGAGATCCATTCGCTCGGATGGGAGTCTGGGTACTGGGGGGAGGAATTCCCGGCCATTCGTATCATCAAGGTCTCCCATCAGTCAAGACTTCTTCTTCATTCCTGGAATAACCCAACGCCCACTCGAACATGATGATCAAAAAAAAACGGAGAGCGGCGGATCTGTTCTCCAGAAGGGAAATCTATATGAGTGTCAGTCAAGTAATTCGTGAAACATACCAGGCAGGCCAACAGATTCTGCGTCTGATGCCCGTTTTTGTACCCAGAAGGTTTAGCACCGCTGGGAGGAGATTGCGTCTGCATCCCTATGATTACTATGCACTTGGGACCGAACGGGGAGCAATCAAGGAAAGGTGGTTCTCCTCGGTCATCCGTTGCATGAATGGGCCACTCGCGCCGGAGGATGAGGGCCTTAGTTATGTTCAACCAGCGCGGGGAGGAGAACAGGCTCGCTTTACCCTCCGTGATGCGGTTAAGGAGCTCGGCTCGGAACTGGTCGGTGAGTTCTTGATGAAAGAATATGGCGGTTGGCCGATGTACTCGAAATTTTTTGACTATGGTGAACCACTATTCCATCACCTCCACCTGAGTTTCGAGGCCGCGGCGCGGGTTGGACAGCTGGGAAAACCCGAGGCTTATTACTACCCACCCCAGCTGAACAACCATGAAGGCCGTTTTCCTCACACCTATTTCGGTTTTGACCCGGATGTGACACGTGATCAAGTCCGCGAGCGGTTGTTGCAATTCCGCCTTACCGATAACCGGATCACCAGCCTTTCACGAGCTTACCGGATTGACCTGGGAACTGGCTGGTACACGCCACCCGGGGTGGTGCATGCGCCCGGTTCCTGTCTCACCTATGAGCCGCAATGGAACTCGGATGTGAACTCGGTCTATGAGAATGTCTGTGGCAATGAGGTTTATCCCTACGATTTCCTGGTTGAGAACTGCCCAGAGGACAAGAAACTGGACATTGACTATGTCTTGAGCTTGCTTGACTGGGAAAAGAATACCGACCCGCATTACAAGAAACACTACTTCAGGCCGCCCCTGACCGCACTCGAGGATGATCGTCACACCAGCAAGTGGATTGTCTATGGAAATGACTATATCGGCGCACAGGAAGTGACCATTCAACCGGGAGCCACGGCCACGATTCAAGGACCGGTGGCCTATGGTTGCATCCTGGTCCAGGGTTATGGCCAGTTTGGCCCCCACCTGGCGGAGAGCGCCACTATGTTGCGGTATGGACAACCCAGCGCCGATGAGTTCTTTGTCAGTGAGACCGCCGCCCGCCATGGAGTGACCATCACAAATAGAAGTATTTGCGAACCCATGGTCATCTTGCAGCATTTCGGTCCCAACCACCCGGAGATGCCGAAGGCTCCGGCTGACTGAATCCAGTTGATTAAATGAAAGGAACAGGATCCCATGACTCACATTCATCTGCTTTCAGTGCTTGCCATGTTTTTTACCGTTTCCACCGCCGGATCGGAGCAGACCGGCAATCTGGTTTTTTTCCACGAAGATTCGCTTAAGGAATGGACCATCCAGGGAGAAGATATCTGGACCCTGGGACTAACCCCTGAAACCCACCAACGTGGAGCCGAGAGCCGTCCCCTTTTCCTCGACAGTCAGAGAAAAGGCGAGGAAAAGGTGGGAAAGATCACCTCGCCCGTCTTCACCATTGAGGCCCCATTCCAGAGATTCTTCATTGCGGGCGCGGATGGAACGGCGACCGGAACGAACGATGGACATTCGACCTTCCTGCTCCTCAAGTCCCATCCCGATGGAGAGGTTTTGCGCGAAATGCGTCCGCCCGGCACGCATCTTCTCTGTCCGGCGAACTGGAACACCGCGGACCTGATGGGGCGTCAGGTTAACCTGGAGTTGGTGGATGGTAATCCCAAGATCCGTCCCGAAGGATTTGCCTGGATCGGTTTCGGCGATTACAGACAATTCACACCCTCCTATGAGGATCCGGTGAAGACGGAGGACCTGTTTGGATTAAGCATCGATTCCAACAACGAGATTGTCTGTTGCCGGAGCCTCCCATTCCTGATCAGCAAGCCGGAGGGTACGGGACAAACCACGCGGGTGAGAGCGGGCCATCAGGAGACAATCCCGGTCAATTCCCAATGTGAGACACTCTTCGTCCTGGGGTTGATTAACCATGGCTGGGATAACGGTGTGGCTCACTGGGGAGAGCATCCCGAACTGCGTGAAAATCGTGATGACCAGGTCTACATCGGGAGACAAATCGGCACGCTCGATATTGTGTATACCGATGGGTCCAAGGATGAAATCCCATTAATCATGGGATCCACGGCTTTCTTCTATAATTTCTGGGTGGAAGGACCTTCTCACATTGTTCAAAAAGGCTGTCAAGAGCCTTTCTTCTCCAACCCGGCAATGGGCAAGCTCCTGAGTGAGACCCTCCGTCTTAAAGAGAGCGAGGAGGCCAGCCGGCCAGAGGCGCGTTATTTCCTCCCAATTAAACCGCGGGCTAAAACAATCCAGTCCTTGGTCGTGAAGGATGATCCAGCGTTGCGGGGACGTCCCATTGTTACCGCAGTCACTTTATTGAATCCCGATAATAAAAAGGATCTCAAATCCTTCTCCAGCTGGCTGGCCGACAGGAAGGACCTTAAGGCCGCATTGGATTTATCCTCTCTGCCACCCCTCCAGGAGGAGGCGGACCGCTTGGGGAATGCCCTATACATGAGTGACAAGGATATTCCGGAGCATCTGGACCTCCTGCCCTTCCCGGAATGGCTGGATGGCACCCAGATTCAATTCCTGGGGGGTGGTGTTGAAGGGGAAATGCTCACCAACATGTGGACCGCGAACCTTCAATTGTTCCACGAGAAATTTGACCCCCAGACCGGTGTTTTCTGGGAGTCAGTTCCCAAGATTGGCCCCTGGTATGGAGGTTATAACGGTTTTGGAACCTGGGCGCCGGTTGGAGTTTATTGGGGCCAGGATCTCGCTTTTGCGCGCTGCACTGATCACTACGCCACTGTCCCCTTGCGGCATTTGAATAACCAGCAGCGCCGTGACAGCTTTGTGGACTATGTCGATCACTGGCTCTATTTCTACCGCCATGACCATGATCCCAAGAATGGTCCGCCCAATGAAGGATTGGACCTGAGCCGTTACCCCTCGGATGCCTACCCGAACTGGTCTTTCGTGATCAATGGCCCGCTAGGCATGAACCGCGATATCGACCCGGTTCCGGGCGGCCAGGAGACTTGCGGCCATGGGGCAACCGTAGTGGCGCGGTGGCTCTCATGGCGTCTTTCCGGAGCGCCCACGGATGGATGGATGACCGATCCGCGTGATAAGGTGTTCGGCAAGAGCCGCTGGCAGTCCACCTTCGATGCCGCAGAATTCATTCGCTGGTATATGGACTTTTCAGGCATGGATGTGATGTTCTCCGAGGGCGAGACGACCGGTTGGGCGGGCGGCCCGGATGATTCCCCCTGGTGCCTGATCCCCAAGGGGATGGCCACCGAGTTGGATCCCATGAAACGCAGGGCCAACTACGCCAACTCCAATATGTATGAACCTTATCCCACTTGGGTCTGTTGCGTGGGGCTGCGTTGCTCAGCTCAGATGGCTGATGCCATGGGCAAGACAGAGGATGCGGAGCGTTGGCGGGCCTATGCCAGCCGGCTTCAGGCAGGAATGTTGCGTCTGCTTCGCGATGGAGACCACAACAAGCCAGTATGGCGTGTGAGTCCTCACTCGGTCTACCCAAGTCTGCAGGATTCTCTCGTTCACGCCTGGTTCGCCTTTTACTATGATGGTTATGACCCACTCAAGTGGGATCCAAACTTGACCAATGTGACACGGAATACGCTTCGGCGGCAACTCAGCCAGCCCTATGGACATGCGCCGGTTCTTGGTTATGGGTATGGCCAGGGGTGGCTCACCAAAGCCGCGCTGATGTTGGATGAAATGGATGATGCTGGCCCGCTCCTCTGGAACATGGGGAAGTATGCCTACGACAAAAACATGGACTATGCCGATCCCTCGCGTGACATCGATTGGCGGCGCTGGCTTTACATTTTCCCGGAGGGGACGAATATCCTCCCTGATGGGCGCTGGCACCGGATCGGCGACCTGAGTAACGGCGCTAATGAGGGACCACCCATGCACGCGCTGGAGATCTGCGCGGGGGTGGATGACACCAACCCGTCGAATCTGAGGATTTTGCCTCGCGTGCCAGAACCGCTTACTGGAATCGAAGTGAAGAAGTGCACTACCCTGGTTCCGTCTGGGAAAGGTTTCCAGAATGCGCGTCTCTCATATTCCTACAAGAAAGCCAGCGGTTTCCAACTCAAATCGGACCTCATGCTCCCCAATCTCGCCGTGCGCATCGGACCTTTCACTAAGGATCAGGCGCTTCTGGTCCGGGAAAAAGCTCAAGCCCCCGAGGGAATCAAGAAGAACACTGTATCCTCGGGAACCTATCAGAAGGATGCCGCATGGTGGGTCTGGTTTGAGGATATACACAACGTTGATCAGCTGGAGATTACCTGGTTGTTGTGACCATAACCACATGAAACGAGGAATGATCCCATGAAATGGTTTCTTGCCGCGCTCCTGTCGGGTCTCATCAATGGATCCTTTCCGGTCCCAATGAAAAAAGTACGGGAATGGAAATGGGAACACATCTGGGCTGCCTGGTCTGTCTGGGCGTTGATTATCTTGCCCTGGCTCGCCGCCTGGCTGACCGTTCCCGACCTGCTTGGAGTCCTGAGCACAAGCCCGGAGGGTTCGGTGATGAAAACCTTCCTCGTGGGGTGCGCATGGGGAGTGGGTGCGATAACCTTCGGGATGGGTGTGGATTATCTCGGCGTGGGATTGGGGCTCGCGACCATCATGGGTTTGAATACCACACTGGGTGTTCTCATCCCGCTCTGCATGAAAGGCATGGATGCATTCTTTACCATGGCTGGCGGGCTCATTGTTTTGGGTGTTGTCATCATGCTGGCTGGTACGGTGGTCTGTGGACGGGCTGGGAAGGCAAAGGAAACCGCCTTACATGGATCAGAAGCGGATCAGAAGGGTAGGGACAAACCC
>CAZORO010000002.1:0-50298 GCA_964581845.1 uncultured bacterium | reverse complement strand
CACGCGGATCCATCGGAGTGGTAGCGTGGTTATCCATATAGATGACCGTATCCTTGGCTTGCTGATGACTCATATGTTTCTCCTTCTCTTCCGGTAGACCTCACGCCCCAACCCCCTCTCCCCAGGGAAGAAGGGGGAGCCCCCTCCCCTCGCCCAGCGGGAGAGGGGGGTTGGGGGGTAAGGTCTCTAATGTTCCGCTGTAACCAATTCCACGATTTTTGAGGCCAGATCCTCGGATGGTTTAACGGAATACCTGAGCGGATGTTGTCTCTCTCCAGTTCTGCGCGCGGTGGCCGATTCCCGGTGGCCAAGAGTAGCCCGTATAATCCGTGGATCGAGGCTCATGGCCATTTGGCGTACCGCATGGCTTGGCACACGGCGTAAAGCCGCCATCTCAACCTCCGTAAGATCCAAGCCCAGATTCCGGCAAGTTTCTTCCGGAATACGAAAGAATCGGGCACGAGTTTCATCATCGGTGATGATCTTACCTAACAGGATCTCAACTGATTCCTGGCTCATGGTGTCTCGCTTTCTATTTCCCCTTAAGACCCGTTCCATGTCCATGGATTCCCGCCTTTGCGGCAGTGAGTAATGGGGGTCTTCTTTTTGAACCATCATTCCCGCGAAGACGGAAATGATGGTCTCAACTCACCAGCCGATCATTTCAACCGGTCTTGAGTGGTTTCCTTCCTCCATTTCACTAGCAGAATTCAAGCCAGATCCTTTGACTCATCCCCTTACTAATACTAAGATCAATGATCACAGACGGTTGTGTCCATTCAGATGGTTCGATTTCAGTCCCTATAGATGCCTTAGGCGAGTTTAAGAGTGGTTGTTATCAACCGTTCTGGCTCGCCTCAGCCTCTTCCAGGCCGAACTTTTGGAGACGGTACCGCAAGGTGGAGCGAGTCAATCCCAGAAGTGAAGCGGCGCGGGTCTTGTTGTTGCGTGCTCTGGCAAGGGCTTGCAGGAGCAGGGATTTCTCAACCTCCTCGAGGTTCAACCCCTCCTCGGGAAGTGGAACACCGTTGTAAGGTTGCTGACGATGGGAGAGGTTCCTGGCTGGGTTTTTTGCCCCAATGGGAAGGTGCGCTGAGGTGATCAGATCCCCACGGCAGAGGATCACCGCACGCTCTATGACATTCTGGAGCTCACGGACATTTCCCTCCCAACGGTGTTCGAGCAGAAGCTTGCGAGCCTCACGGCTAATACCGGGAACCTTCTTACCAGTCTCCATGGCGAACCGCTCGAGGAAATGACCCGCCAAAGGGAGGATGTCCTGTTTACGTTCACGCAAAGCGGGTAGGCGGATGGGGAAGACGCTGATCCGGTAGAAGAGATCCTGGCGGAACTGACCCTCGCGTACCATCTCCTCCAGGTTCCGGTTGGTGGCAGTGACCAAACGGACATCCACGGGGATGGGACGTGTCCCGCCCAGATGCTCCACCTCACGCTCCTGGATCACACGCAGCAGCTTGGCCTGGGTGGTGAGGCTGGTTTCGGCAATTTCATCCAGGAAAAGGGTGCCTCCATGAGCCAACTCGAAGCGTCCCGGCTTGGTACGGTCGGCACCGGTGAAAGCGCCGCGGTCATAACCGAAGAGCTCGCTTTCCAAAAGCTGTTCCGGAAAGGCGGCACAGTTGACCGCCACCAGCGGCCCGCCTTTCCGGTTGCTATTGAAATGGATGGCACGTGCCAGGAGCTCCTTCCCAGTCCCACTTTCGCCGGTGATGAGAACTGTCGTATTTGTTCCCGCCACCTCTCCCGCCAGTTCGAGGGCCTCCAGCATCGGCTTGCTGTTACCGATCAGCTTTGCAAAGTCATAACGGCTTTCGATTTCCTGACGGTAGTTGTCCAGCTCCTCCCCCAGCCGGGCATGTTCCTCTTCGAGAGTCACTTGGGAGGTGATATCCCGTATGATCCCAAGGACATACTCGACCTTGCCATCGGAGTCATAGATGGGGGTGTAATGGGTTTCGACCCACTTCTCGGAACCATCGCGCGCGATCGCCCTCATGCGCTCAGATTGACGGCTCAAATCCGACTGGAACACGGTCAGACTGGGACAAAGGGTCCCCGCCATCGACTCTCGCGCCGCGTTTTGACACTGGATCGCTCGCGCACAGAAGACATTCTTTCCAATCACCTCCTCGCGCGAGTAACCGGTCATCAACTCACAGGTCCGGTTGAATTCAACCAGACGACGGTTCCGGTCAATGATGAAGATACCATCAATAGCATTCTCCACCAGGTCATGGAGAGAAAGGGTTTTGGTGACTTTTTCGGCAGGGTGGGATTCAGGAGAGGCTGTGGGCATGGATTTCATCTGCTTTCCGTGTTGGTTCCCTTTAATTCTAGGGGAATCTACTCGAAGAGCAAGAGGAATGTGGTTGAAAACAGCCACTAAAGCCCCCCTCCCCCGCTGGGAGAGGGGTTGGGGGAGAGGTCTTCTATGGCTTCAGTAACCCATCAGAGAACTACAATGCCGATTCGCCACGTTCTCCAGTACGTATGCGGACACAGTTCTCGAGGTCCATGATAAAAACCTTGCCATCACCGACCTCGCCAGTTCGCGCGGCCTTTTCGATGGCCGAGACAACCGCCTCGACCTTGGATTCATGAAGGGCAATCTCCAAGCGTATTTTGGGTACCAGGTCCACTACATACTCCTTGCCGCGGAAGAGCTCTTTGTGTCCTTTCTGACGTCCATGTCCACGCACCTCGGTAATGGTCAATCCGGTGATTCCCATCTCGGAAAGGGTGCTCTTAATATCATCCAGTTTGCTGGGACGGATGATAGCGGTAATGATCTTCATGAGGTTTCTCCTTGTTTTTTCCTCTTTTTTTTAAGGATTCTCAGTTCCCAAACAGCTCATTAAGCGCTCCGGCGTGGATCCTAGAGCGAATATCCACTTTCACCATGTTGATCCACATCCAGGCCTGTGTCCTCGGCATCCGCGCGGACACGTAATCCCAAAATCGCATCGATAATTTTTAACAGTATGAAGCTGACCACAAAGGCATAGAGGATGGTGATCCCCGCTCCCGCGATCTGGCGAAGGATCAAGGTGCCTTGGCTGATGAGGCCATCCTTGTAGGGCGCCAGCCCCAGGACCTGGACCGCGAAAACTCCCGTCAGAATCGCCCCCGTGGTTCCCCCTACTCCATGCACGCCAAAGGCATCCAGGGAGTCATCATAGCCAAACTTCTCCTTGTGCGACACAAACCAATAGCACACCCAGCTGGTAATGGCACCCAACACGATCGCCGAGAACGGAGCGATAAAACCAGCCGCGGGGGTAATCCCCACCAACCCGGCAACAGCACCCGTGGCAAGTCCGAGCATGGTTCCCTTCCCCCTGAAGATCCACTCCGCGGCGAACCAGGCCAATGCCGCGGAAGCCGCCGCGAGATGGGTGTTCGCAAAAGCCACCGCCGCAACTCCATTTGCGGCCAAAGCACTACCGCCATTGAAGCCAAACCATCCGAACCAGAGGATCCCCGCGCCCAGCGCACACCAGGGCATGTTGTGCGGAAGCATGGGGGTGTGGGGATACCCTTTCCTTTTTCCTATCACCAGGGCCGAGGCCAATGCGGCGATACCCGAGGTGATATGGACGACTGTTCCGCCAGCGAAGTCCTGAACTCCCCATGCTCCCAGCCAACCTCCCGGTCCCCAGACCCAGTGACATACCGGGCTATAGACCAATGTCGACCAGAGGATCAGAAAGACCATGAAGCTGGAGAATTTCATCCGTTCCGCGAAAGCACCCGAGATCAGAGCGGGGGTGATGATCGCGAACATCAACTGGTACATACAGAAGAGGAGGTGCGGAATGGTGGTTCCCAGGTCAGAGCGCGGTGTATCCCAGGCCACTCCACGCAGCCCGATGTATTCCAAATTGCCAAGCAGCCCGCCACCCACATCCGAACCAAAGGCTAAGCTGTATCCCCACAAAGCCCACACGATGGTCACCACCATCATGGCCGTGAAACTGTGCATCATGGTGGAAAGCACATTCTTCGCCCGTACCAAACCGCCATAAAACAAGGCCAACCCCGGTGTCATGAACAACACCAAGGCGCTCGAAGCCAAAATCCAAGCCGTGTCGGCTCCATCCACGGATGGACCCGAGGCCGCATCTTGTCCATAGGCTGGAAGACAAGAAAAAACACCCAACACGCAGAATGACCCTATTATCCCAAACTTCCTCATCGTGTACCTCCGTCATTTCGCCTCGGTAATCAACTGCGGCGTTCCCTGTGAACAGGATTCTTGCCAAATCCAGAAGGAACAGCCCAAAACCACACTAACCCTTGTGTTTTGAGTAAGTTATTTCTTGGATGGAAAAGTGAATTGGAGATGTTTCCCGCGTGAAGATCTGGACTTGATGAGCTTCTTGGATCTTGGCAAGCTGACTTGCTGTTCAGTTTTCAGCAGGTTACTTTCGAAATCAATTGGACCTCACCCCCCCAACCCCATCTCTGTTTGGGAGAGGGCGAAGGGGGAGTCACAAGTCCCCTCGCCCTCTTGTATCACACGAGTGCGTGCGATAGGGAGAGGGGATTTAGGGGTGAGGTTTCTGTTGCCACCTCACCCCAACAAAACACTAGTGACGGGTCCAGGATTTCTCGATTTCCTCAAGCGTACGGCCCTTGGTTTCTGGCATGACATACAGCACAAAGAAAAACTGAGGTATGAGCACAGCCGCGAAGACAAAAAAACAGGCCGCGACACCCAGTCTCCTCTCGGCCCAGGGGAAAATGACGTTGTATATGGCATCAGCTAGCCACACCGCCACGGTCGCGATCGCCACCGCGCGTCCACGGATACGGGTGGGGAAAATCTCGGACATCACCACCCATTTGATCGGTCCAATAGAGAAGGCAAAACATGCCATGAAGAGGCAGATCAGGGCCACAACCAGGGCCCCCTCATTTTTCCCTGTCGCGAACAAGGTACCGATCGATGCCAGCGCTAGACAGCATCCCAGGTTTCCCCAAAACAAGAGCGGCCTTCGGCCCGCATGATCCATCAACCATAAAGCGATCACGGTAAAGACCATGTTGACAATACCAATCACGACAAAACCGCCCAGCGCCTCGCCCAGACGGACCCCGGCATTGTTGAGAATGTCTGGTCCATAATACAGCACCACGGTGACCCCGCTGAATTCAGACACCATCGACAGGAACAAGGCCACAAAAAGAGCTTTACGCAGTCCCGGACGGAAAAGCTCCGAGAGAGCACCGGTTTCCTCGGCGATGGTGGCCCGTATCTCCTCCATCGAGCGTGAAGCCGCCTTCGATCCCGCCACACGCGACAAGATGCTCAAGGCCTCGCTTTCCCTACCACTCTTCACCAGCCAGCGTGGGCTCTCAGGAATGAAGAGCGTCAGCAACGCGAATGCCACCGAGGGGATTGTCGCCGCGAAAAACATGGATCTCCATACTTGATCGACCACAATCCATTGATACCAGCTAGAATTGGCCTGACCAGCTCCCGCTCTTGAGAGGGATTCCAAAAAAGCATTGGAGAATAGCGACAAGCAGATTCCTATCGTGATCGCGAACTGAAACAAAGTCACCATTCTACCCCGTAGATTCGCAGGAGATATTTCCGAAATGTACAGTGGACATACCATGGAAGCGACGCCAATGCCCATGCCCCCGATGAAGCGGAAAATAAGCAGCGACCATTTATCCCAGGCGATGGCGCAACCAATGGCTGTCGCGAGAAACAGGATGGAAGATAATATCAGTACCTTCTTCCGCCCAAAAGCGTCGCTTAGTGAACCAGCCACACCCGCGCCCAACATGCATCCCACGAGCGCGGCGGCTACAAAGAGCCCCTTGAGCCATTCATTCAACTCAAATTGGCTTGTCACCGATGTCACCGTGCCTGAAATGACTACAGTGTCAAACCCAAAAAGAAGTCCGCCCAAGGCGGATACCACGCATACGAAGGTCAGATAGATGGTGCTTCCCCGCTCACGGGATGCATCCGAGGATACAGCGGCGGACTGAACAGCCATGGTGATTGACCCAGCCTTATCTAGAAAACCTTGGCCTCGATGTCGAGGATCTTGGCAACATGCAACAATTCTTGAATCCAGTCTCCATAACAGCCATGAATATGGTTACAGGGGAAACTTGCCAGGAAATCATCTCCAGAACACTGCAATTTAGCGAAAGCGATGGGCCATTCTGGAGTCACCGCCGAGCCCTTCTGAAGCATGACTTCACGTGAGAATTGAACAAATTCACAAGGAACGATGGCCATCCAATAACGTCCATCTTTACGTGCTAGACGGGCCAAAGTGGCCTTGCCCGGAGCGGCGAAATGATGCACCGAGGCTCCACCAGCAGGGTAATAACCCGCCTCTGGATAAAAGGTTACAAGCTTCAGGTTCTCCACGGGGTCGTAGCTTGCGGCGGCGAAGAAAGTTGCATGGGTTCCTGAATTCGAGAAATACCAGACCTCGTCCTCGGCATCGTAATGCCGTACATCGGAAAATAACACTGGTTGACCAGTGATATGCTTGAAGATCTGCATGGTCAGGGCCGCATCCATGTCAGCCTCGGTGGCGGCAACAATGGGTTCATGGGGGCCATCCCAATCATAGGGATCGTTGAGAAAAGCCTCCGCGATGTCAACCGTCACGAATGTGTCAGTCAAGTCTCCATGCGCCTTCGTGCCAATAAAATCCAAGCGGCGCTCCTCGATAATCCGCCGGTATGCATAGTACGAACGGATCTGGAGTTTGAGCTTCTCCGGTGTCAATCCTTCCGCATCATACTTGATTGACCCCACGTGTTTTTCAAGCCATTTGAAAGCTTTTTCAACCTTTGAAACGTCAACTTTCTTGGAATATTCGACGACATCCTGTTGTTCGATATGTTCGATATCGAGACCGAACATTTTTTGCCACTGGTCCAGGTTGGATACGGCGGTGTACATCCCTAGAGGCCGTCCGCCAAACAGTCCGTAAGTTTGTCCCTTTAACTTGGAGAGCGCTCCAGCGGCACGGATGAAGGAGAGTACTTTTTTCAAAACATCGGGATTCTCAATCTTCCCCCAGATCCTGTGGTGCTTCCTTCCCAGCTGATCAAGCGCGCCCGAGGCCGCCAACATCCCTACCATACCAGGCTCGGAGGGATGGACATTGCAAAACATCAGGTATGGACCTGGCGCGAATGCAGTCGCCAGGGCCGTGAAATGCGGATAACACCAGATAGCGTAGTTGCAGATCGTCAGATCGCAACCAGATTGAGCAATTAAGCGCCCCTGCTCTCCCGCGACCCTTGGATCGCCGATAATCTCTGTTCCCTCGACAACATCCACCTCACCACTCGCCCTTAATGCTTCCGCAAGACTCTTTTGGTAACGCCAGTTCAAGTCCAGGAGGCTTTCATGAATATACTTTCTGCCATCCGAGAAGGTAAGAATTCCAACTTTCGTTTTACGCATGTTATTCATCCTTTCCAATCAACTGCCCGATCATTCATCTCCGTTAGGATGAAGGCATGGAAACTCATCCCTTCATTCCTTTCCATTCGTCATGGAACGCACAAACGCGCAGGCACGCCGAGCTTCTTCATCCAGGTCCATTCCATCCTGTAAATCGCGGAAAACACTGATGTCTCGTCCTACCTCGCCTCCTTGCATCAAGAAGGGCTCCATCACAATGGCTCCCGCATACTTGATTTCCTTAAGCGCGGTGAAAATATCTTCCCAGGGAATCCTTCCTCGTCCCGGAGCACGCCGGTTAGTTTCACCAATGTGAAAATGGCCAAGATGTTTTCCCGCTTTCAGGATCGCCTCACGGAAGCTGTCTTCCTCGATATTCATGTGAAAGCTATCCAGCATCACCTTGCAATGATCGCTACCGACACGTTCTACATACTCCACCGCTTGCGCACATGTATTGAACATGTACTGCTCGAAACGATTTACAACTTCCAGGTTGAAGTAGACACCATAGTCCTCGGCTGCCTTAACCGCCTCCTTCATGGATTCCACGCTCCGGTTGACATACTCTTCTCTTTTGGCGCCATCAGGGAGTTTGCCGGGCCATGAGCTGTATATAATTCCACCCAGCTGTTTATTGCCCATATAATGAATTGCCTCGGCCATCTTACGCAGAAACTGAATGCCCGCCTTGCGTTTTTCCGAGTCAGGTGATGCAATATCATAATCCGCGGTCATTCCTATGCAGTAGGTGAGTTCAATCCCTTCCTTATCGGCTTCCTTCCTGAGGCGGTCTCTCTCAATTTGTGAATAATTCGCGACTGTTCCCGCGTTCACCTCCAGAATGTCGAATCCAAGATTTTTCACTTTCGATACAAATGGAACGAAATCCGCATCCCAATCATGTGTCCAGTATGCATAGTAGATTCCAATCTTGTTCATGGGGCTCTCCTTTCAACACTTTGACACGAGTCACCAAATGTATACATTACATTAATTTCCGGTATAATGAAGCGCATCTCACTCTTTACTTTTTCAGCGGCATTCTTCAGGAAATCCATACGAACCGTATTGAAGTCAAACATACCAAAGTGATGAGGAATGAGGGTATGAATCCCCGATTCCTTGCACAAACCGATGGCTTCTTGCACGGTAAAGTTGCCAGGTATACCCTTGCTCGAACGATACTCATCTCTACCATTTACAGGAAGTAGGGCTATATCAATGGATTCATTGAAAAGTGTTTCCTTCAATCCATCATAGGGTACACAATCACCTGAATGATACAGTTTCATATTGGGAGTTATGAGAATGTAACCAAGATAATAATGATATCCATCTTCATCGACGATGAGTGACTCATGCGCGGAGGGGATCACCTTCACGGAGACTGTCTCATTGAGTTTCTCGAAATCCCCCGCATTCATTGGGCATTTTGCTGACTTTAGAAGTCCATGAGCATTGGCATGTCCCATTGAGGCTCGAGGCACAATGAAGCGGCATTGAGGATTATTATGGAAGATGGCCGGAAGAGTTCCTGGATCCATGTGATCGGTATGGTGGTGAGTACAAAGAACAAAATCGATTCGTTCCAATTTCTCTGGCTGAATTGGCGGGGCCATCATTCTAAGGTGAGGAAGGTCAGTCCCAGCATATTTAAACGCGAGTGAATCCGAGAGGTAGGGATCAATAAGAATACGAGTCCCATTGACCAGAAGTGCAAAACCAGCCTGCCCCAACCACCATATGTGCAGACACCGAGCACAGGTGTCTTCAGAAACAAACACGTCCCGTGGAGATGCTGCGACAGTAATTTTCGCCTGATTGGAGGACATGGTCTAAAACCGGCTGTAAATTCTACTTCAAGAAACAACCGCCAAGGCAGCCAGCAGATTATCAACGGCCTCATTGGTTGCCCTGTCGACACTCTCGGTGGTATAACCCCCTATATGGGATGTTGCTATGACTTTATCATGTGCAACAAGCATCTCGTCAATGGGTGGTTCCGTTTCAAACACATCCACAGCTAGACCCGCGATTTGTCCTGATTCAAGACCAGCAAAAACATCCTTTTGATTGAAAAGGTCAGCTCGCGCTGTATTGATCAGATAAACGCCAGCCTTCATTTGAGAGAGAGTCGATGAATCAATGAGCGCTTTTTTCCCGGGTTGCGAGGGACAGTGTAAACTAATCACATCCGAGGTACGTAATACTTCATCCAATCCAGTATGGCGTGGCCGATTATTTTCTTCTTCAGATTCAACCGGGTAAGGGTCATAGGCGATCACGGTCATGTCAAGCGCAATTGCTATCCTCGCCACCAGGCTGCCAATTTTCCCACATCCAATAAGTCCAAGATTTTTGCCCTGCAGTTCAAAACCCATCCGGCGCTCCCAAAGACCCTTTTTCAAGCAGTGATCGGTATAAGGGATGGAGCGCGCGAGGGCTAGTAGAAGGCCGATTGTGAGCTCCGCTACTCCCCGCGCGTTAGCCCCCACCGCACGGCATATCCGTATACCCGCTCGATCTGCAGCAGCCAGATCGATGTTGTCCATACCAGTTCCATTGCGGCTAATGACTCGTAATGCCGTAGCGGCTTCGATTACAGTGGCGCTAACTGGCTCCACGCCAGCCAGATAACCCACGCAATCTTTCACCAGGCCAACCAGCTCATCCTCGCTTGGTTGCTTACCGGCAGCCGCCCGGACCACATCATAACCCTCATTTTCAAGTTTCTCCAGGGCGGAATGGCCATCTCGTGTGAGAGATCTGGGTGTAACAAGTATCCGAGACTTCATTTCTTCTGATTAAATAACTCTATTATTCGACGACTACTTTTCCGTTACGGATAAAGACACGGTTTGGAAATCCTTCAGTGGCGATATCGCCATAATTATGACCCGCATCCGCCTGATAAGCGCAAAAGGATATGAGCGGTGTTTTTCCTGTGTTTATAGAACGATGCGCCCAACAAGGGGGGACATAAACCATCCGCCCACGCTCAAATCGTTCCCACACACAATCTCCATCAGTCGTTTTCATCATCATGAAGCCCTTGCCAGACAGGCACAAATACAACTCACCCGTTTCAAGAATCGTATGATAATGCCCCTTGGTCATGAAGCACTCTTCTCCAACAAGGCCCGGTTGTAGTTTACTGATACAAAAAAGGACATGACCATATTCTTCTGGAACATCCTTCTCGAAAACCTCGTAGTGAATCACATCGCCGTGTTTATCGATGAGCTTTTCCAAGGCTTCTTCATCATAATAATAGCCTCTCATCGCGGAGGTCCATGTAATTTTATGGCGCGCTGGATCCTTCATTACCCCCGCTTCAAGATCAAATTCCACGGCGAAGGGGGGGAAGTAAGTTCTTACAAGGGTGGATTGGTCTATCATTCTTGTTGCCTGTCCTTATATAATATTAGCGTACCGACGCTGCGGCCCGGCTTAACTCCTCAAAGCGTGGTCCCGAGGTGGGGATATCAATATGGAATACCTCGGCTATCACCCGTGTCCAGCCATGCAGAAAATAAATCCAGCCATCCTCAATTCGAAGATCTCGTTTCTTTTGTTGGTCACGAGCCTGTTCGAGGAAGACGAGATCACCACGGTAATTGAAATCCCATGCAATGGCATGTTCCGGGAAAACCACATTTCCCGATAATGGGGAACCCGGTGCATCCTTTCCAAGTCCCGTAGCATTGACGATCACGGAGTATGGAGCCATCCCCGCCAGCACGCGATCGTTGTCCTCTGGCGATGGACAATGAATGTATTCGATAGGAATTCCAGGATTGAGCCTGGAGTGAATTCTCATCATGTCCTCCAGGCGCGGATTGGATCGATTTGTAACAACAATTCGACTAGGCCATGTTTCCTGACCGTTCTTTTCCATGAGGTACATGGTCAAGGCAAGTGATGAGCCCCCCGCGCCCAGCAAAAGAAGCTCCGCTCCCGTCTCCCTCCAATACCGCGGAGGAACAATGGCCTCAAGTGAAAGCCCACTGGTAATGGGATCCTTGGCATGCGCCACCAGAGATCCATTTTCCTTGGAAATGCTGCTCGCCTCTCCAAGGATATCAGCGTAACGATCCACTTTTTCGAAGAGATCGCGGCAGGCACGGAAAAGGTCGATCTTGTGAGTTGTCACCAAGCCACCCAGGGAAAGCCGGTCATTCTTCAGAAATTGAACCACTTTACGGTAAACCATGGGATCATCATGCTGTTTACAGTCGATCCCCCTGATTGGGCAGTCTCCCAAACCAAGCAACCGTGCCCATTCTGGAAAGACCTTCATGATGGAGGACTTTCCAGTCGTGACTCCAATGAAGTAGAATGTGGGGACTCTGGCCTTATGTAGTTGAGCGTCAATGTTCATGATGACTCATCAAGGCGGAACCGATCGCCGTATTCAGATAATATTGTCAGCAAAGCCTGATACTTAATAAGCCTATCTCTATAATATTTTCGATTGGATTTTTTGGGACTGTGGGAATCCCCTTTTTCAACCCACAGCGTTGCAGCTTTCGATAGGTCTTTGTAAAGGCCCACCCCATAGCCAGCCAGGAGCGCGGCTCCCATGGGAGCCCCCTCCGACCGCTTTATTTGAACCACGGGAGCATTCAAAATGTCCGCTTTCATCTGATTCCAGAGTTCACTCTTCTCACCACCACCAGTGATACGTAATTCGCGTAATTTCAGATCTGGATAGAGTTCCAAAAGGATGTTCCTATAAATTCCATATTCAAGAGCGACACCTTCGAGCGCGGCCCGATAAAGGTGCGCACCTGTATGCGACCAATTCAGGTCAACCCAAGCTCCACGAAGATTTGGCTGGCTTGGGCACACCCTTCCACCGAGATGTGGAATAAACAAAGGGGCATCTTCGGAAAGTGGCAAGGATGCGGCATCCTGGTTCAATTCCTCGAATGAAATCCCGGTCTTCCGGGCAACGTTTTTCGACCGCGCCAATTCCTTCCTGAACCATTCCAGATTCATCCCACCTCCATTGATATACGCATAGGGATGCCAGAGGCCAGGTGCCGCCGCACGTCCACAAGCGAGAACACGATTCCGTTGATCGGGACAAAATGAGGTAGTCGTGGAGGCGAATACGGAAGCGGTTCCAGCGACATCGACACACACGCCCTCGCGGATCGCACCACAGGCCAGAAACGATGCGGCTGTATCTCCACACCCCGCAATAACTGGGGTTCCAACTGACAATCCACATTTACGCGCTACATCGCCAATAACCTCACCAACGACGGTATAAGGTGGAACAATCCTGGGCAATCTGGTTCCATCAATGGAAAATTCTGAACATAAATCATTGTCCCAGCAGCAATCGGGATTATTAGCAAATCCGGAAAAGTGAAGATATGTCGAATCGATAAATGCATCCACCCCATTGAGACCGCATAAACGCATCGCCATGTATGACCCTGGCTGAACAAAGGAGAAAATCTTTTTGTATATCGAGCGGTATTCCTGCTTCCATCGCAGAATCTTCGGACCATGGTTGAAGCTGGGGGCACATCCTGTTTTCGCCAGGATCTTGTCTCCCGCTTGGCTGTTCATCCTCTCGATATAGGGAGCGCAGCGCATATCCAACCACGAATCGTAAGGTGTTACATGCTTGCCATCCCGTCCGAGTCCTATAACTCCAGCCATTTGTCCATCAAATCCAACAGCGGCAATATCGTTTTTATTCACACCCGAGTTAGAAATGCAGCTTTTAATCACTCGGCAAGCGGATTCAAACTGAAACTCAGGATCCTCCTCAACGGTAAGAGAATCTGGACGATAAAGGTTCGAGGGAAGAAAAGAAGATGCAAGACTCCGGCCCTCACCGCTGAATAGAACTCCCTTCACACCTTGAGTTCCTATATCAACTCCAACGAGCAGTCCCGCCATCTGAATCTTTCCTTAATTCTCATTTACAATCACAACCTTGAGACAGTCACCTTTAAGCGCTGTCTCGTATGCTCTTCCAATATCACCAAGTTGGAAGACATGCGAGGTAATCCTAGTAACATCAATTGCCTTATCTTCCATAAGACGTAAGGCCCGCCGGAAGTCGACGGGCGGACCCCCCGTGACACCAGTCACCAAAAGGTTTTTGTAGTGGATCAAGTTTGAATTTGCTTGAATGGTGGATTTATCACTGGGAAGGCCGCCAAACAGACATAAGCGGCCATAGGGAGCAAGTATCTGAAATGCCTCTTCCTGCACAGATGCAACAGAACAGGCGGTGATGACAACATCCGCTCCATTTCCATGGGTAAGGGAAAGGACACGGTCTTTCGTTTTTTCATTTCCTGGATTGATCGTCACATTGGCGCCCAGCCGTTTGGCGGCCTCAAGCCTTGACTCTACTGGATCGACCACAATCACCTTGGCCACTCCAGAACGAAGGGTCACCAGTAAATGCATCAGCCCAATGGGACCCGCTCCATAAACCACTACATAATCGCCGATTTCGACCCTGCTCGCCCGGACTCCATTAATGACACACGAGAGAGGTTCGATTAAAGCCGCCTCGCGGAATGAGATTGTGTCCGGAAGTGAAACAATGCTTCCTTGATAAATGACGGCGGCTGGAATCCTGACAAACTCTGTGTGTGCTCCATCGAATGTGATGCCAAACGCCGTGTAGTCGGGGCACATATTGGTGAACCCCCGAATACACATTCCACACTGGCCACACCCAACATTAGGGGCGATTCCCACACGTTGTCCCACATGGAAGCGGCCAACCCGGGATCCGATCCTTTCAATGGTCCCAGAAAACTCGTGACCCAGAGTAATAGTTTGGCCAGCCTTCAGTTTCCTGTGCCCATTCCTGACGATCCGGAGATCGGTCCCACAAATTGATGCAGCATGGATACGCAACAGGATTTCGTCTTCAGAAATGGCCGGGATGGGGACATCGCGTACCGCAAATCCAGATCCTTGTGTGTAGGAGGCGGCGATCATACGTGTGCCATCTCCATCGGCAAGACAGGGGTGCCTGATAGAATAGAACGGTTCGCGGCAACCACTGCTTGAACCGCCTTAAGGCCATCCATTCCAGTCACGCGTGGGGTGGAATTCTCCTTGACGGAGCTGATGAAGTGTTTCATTTCATCAAGATATGCGCTTTTGAAAAGATCACGCCAGCTTCTCACCGCGCGTTCCTCCACCTTGCCGTCGATACGAACTTCGGTTAAGCCTTTCTCGGCGGTATTTCCAATGAAGAGAACCCCCTTCTCGCAGAGGAGCTCCACGCGCGCGTCATAGCCATAACCGCAGGGGCAGGTACCATCGATGGTTCCGATCGTTCCATTTTCAAAGCGGAGTGATACCACTGCATTATCATAGAAATCCGGCCACTCAGCGGCCGCATCCTGGCACTTGAAATTACCGGCCTCCGCATAAACTCGCACGATGTCGCTACCCGCCAGCCAACGGACCGAATCGAAATCATGACTGTTTACTTCCGCCAGGATACCATTACTCTTGGCTATATCGTAAATCCATGGGGGTGGAAGCCCCGGGCCGCGTCCCGTCGATCTGATCACCATGATGCGTCCAAGTTCACCCGAATCGAGAATCTCCTTAGCGCGCATGAAAAAGCGGTCAAAACGGCGCATGAATCCAATTTGTAGTTTAACATCCGCGTTTTCCACGGCTTCATTGATCTCAAGGCATTCATCCACCGTGATCGCCATGGGTTTCTCCAGGAAAATATGCTTCCCTTGAGAAGCAGCCTCGCATGCAATCCTCCGGTGTAGATGCGTGGGGGTTACAATAATCACGGCATCGATCTCTGGACTTGCGCAGGCTTCCTTGAAATCAGTAAACCGTAAAGGAGCGGAATATTCATCAGCGGCGCGTTTCAAGGTCATGGAATCCGCATCACAAACCGCATGAAGCTCCGCCCCCTGGATGTTCCTGGAGACATTTTCAGCATGTATAAGGCCAGCACGTCCCGCCCCAATTAGACATATTCTAAAAGACAAGGTTTTCCTCCAGCCGAATGTGAGTTCATGCACGGCCACTGGATGGCCATAAAAGTGGACAACATGGGATCAATAGTAAATCGGACCAGGCAATAGTCCCCACAAGTCGCCACGGCTGACCGTACCATTGGTTGCGGAGTAAACATCCTCGGTGGTGCTCCAACCGCGGGACCGGTGCGCCAGGCCATCATAGCTTCCAGCGAATGGATATTCCTGATTCCGGTCGGGGCCCCAGCTCCGGATATAGACATCAATTCCATTTTTAATCAGGGGATTCCGCGGGTCTTGGACAAACCAGGAAGCATCGATCCCACCATTCACTTCAAAATCGAAGAGATCGAACATGTTGTGGGCATGGGGAGTCCGGAAGATATCCTTGGGAAGCGTCGTCATGTACTTGATAGGGGTTGTCAATCGCTGTTGACGGCAGATCCAATCAGGATTTCCCCGGTAAAATTCCTCGGTTGGGTAAGGGTATTTCCCAAAATCTCCCCGGTATGAAATGGCGGCGATGGCCATCGACCTGACATCACCCCGCATCCGGACCACCTTCGCCCTTATCTGGGCCTCGAGGAAGTTCGGAAGCGCAATCGAAATAAGGATCAGAATAATAGCGATTACAATCAACAACTCGATAAGTGTGAATCCGCTTTTTTTCATGGTAGGACTCCCTCGATAGTACGCCCCTTGGGGCCGGGGGGGGGAGATGCTCCATTCGCTGAAGCATCTCCCCATTATCTATTCATCGCTCGCGGAATATGCAAGCACTCGCGTTACAATCACTCCTTAGTATAACTCCCAACCCTCGACAGCGGTACCACCGCCACCCTGGGAGCCAGCGTAAGTCTGGGTTCCCACGGAGGAGCGGGGTGTTGTAGATGCTTGGGAGTTCGACAACAACTTGAAGTCATCAGCATCGGCTCCAATCCCATCCGCTGGGACACTTCCGTAAAGTGGATCCTCCGCTAGGAGATTCACGCTGTGTGCGCCGGCGGGATAGGGATAGACATCATCGGGTTGATCGGCGGTGGCAATATCGTTGGGGAGACCATTGCCATAGAAGTTGTAGTCCTCGCAACCATCCAAGAAAGTCTGATTTCCAATGGAGGAACCCTCGATCCACCAATAGCGGTTATAGTTGGTCATAATGCTGTCAGTAACACTGACCTTGGTCATGGGCGGAAGGAAAGTAAAAGCATTATGAGTGGTTGCGGCGGGCCCCATGAGGTCGCAGTTGTCGACAATCAATGTACCAGGACCGCTACCGTAGAAGAGAATCGTGCTGTCTCCCGTGCTGGCACCAGTGGTGCTGTCCGGGCGGATCAGGCAGTCATTGAGAGTCAGTGACGCGCTGGGGGCCGCCATGACAAACATCCGGTCAGTTCCATTCTGGGAGATATCGCAATTGTTAAAGATCATCGTACGAGCAACGCCTGGATTGTTTCGAACAGCGGACAACCTTGCTCCAAGAATCTGGCAGTTCGTAAAGGAGATGGTACCAGGTGATCCGCCGCCTTCAGTCACAACCGTCTCACGTCCCCCTTCGATCACACAGTCAGTCACCGTACACGGGAACCAGGAATTGAAGTTTTGTGAGTGGGAATATCCTGGATCTCCCGGATTTCCTGTAGGCCCAATGATGTGAAGATTCTTGTAAACACCTCCGGTCCCACCATTCCATCCCGCCAGTGCAATGGAAGTGTTACGTCCATCAAGAATGAGGTTCTCAATAACCGGTTTATCAGCAAGTGGGAAGATCACTTGACCCAGGACGCCAAACACTGGATCGGGAGTGCCATCCCCCTCGATAGTCGGACGTGGATTGAGGGTCGGGTCCCCTTTGATAGTAAGGCTGGCGTCATTGATGATGATATTCCCGACAAAGGGAGCGGAGTTGTCGATAATCAGTATCGTGTCTCCAGGATTAGCCGCGCCAACCGCAGCCGTGACCGTGGTGTAATCACCCATGCCGGGGGTATGGTGAACTGTTCTGGTTACCGGTAGTGGTGGCGGTTCGACATAGGTTCGATAGGCTCGGTTGGTACCAGAATATGGTGGTGTTCCCGTAGAGTTGTGTGAGGCGGCCGGGGATGTTGCCTTGAGCGTGTAGTCACCCACGGCGCGGTCGGTATAGAGGTTCGTGCGGTCCACATCATTCAGGTTGTTGGCGCCCTCGGGAAGGAAATTGAGGTCATCAAGGTCATCCTGAGTTGCATCCCCCACCTTGCCAGCGGAGGCGTAAACATTGTAATCCTCGGCACCAATGCCAAGATCACCCACATTGATCATTGAACCTAGAACCCACCAGAATCGGCTGAAGCCAGTGAAGATGCAGTCTTTTACAGAACATGTGGGACAGGTGTCCACGAAAACCAGGGCATTAAAGGTAGCATTATTACCACCTGGGCCGCTTCCTGTCCCGCCGATAAAGTCGCAATTGTCAATGATAGCCGAATTGGGTAAATCCAAACCCGGTCCCGCGAAATAATTCTGAGGATCGCCGGCCGGTCCAGTCTGCCAGATAATGATTCCATCACTTGACCCCGGTCCATCGGGGTGGGTTCCGATAATACTATTGCGTAGTTCGAAAGCAACTCCCTCACCGAAAATACCGTTGGCTAATACAATGTTTCTAGCGCTAGCGGTATGCTGGAGCAAGATGCTTCCATCGATCTTCAACGAACCACCTGTAACCACATCGATGTTGCGTCCTAACCGCTCCTTGTGCTCAAGAGTGCAGTCATTGATGACCAGGTTCGCGGTACCACCAAACTGGATATTCGGTTCACCAACACGGATATTCCAACGGCCATCCTTCAATGTGCAATTGGTCAGAGTCGCGTTGGAATTGGGATAAAGCTTAACACACGAATCCCAATTGTCGTCACCATCCAGATAGGGGGGAGCTAGAATCGTGCAGCCGCTGATGCTGACACCATTCGTGTTAGCTCCATCCATGATACGTACCGTGGCGAACAACCCATTCCCACCCTGAAGTGTCAGGTTTTGAAGGACGAGTCCATCGCCCACGGCGCCATTACCAGAGTCCAAACTGCCATTTCCGACCAGGATCACCGCATCATCCGGCCATGCGAAGGCACCCGTTGCGGTAATCGTGGGTTGCTCGGCCAATCCCGCCTGGCCCCGGATGGTGATATTCGTTTTGGTGACATTCAGCTGTTCGTTGAGCACCAAGCCACTTTCAATGATCTCAATCACATCATTGGAATTGGCGGCCGCGAAAGCCGATGCCAGGGTCGAATGCCCACCCCCACTCCCCACCGTAAGAGTAGCCGCATGTGATGAACCACTTAAAACCAATAACACCACGAATAGAATACGACGAAAAACACGACAGTTAACCATTTCCACTTCGCCTCCTTCCGTTATCTCAAAGGTGGTTGAACGCTCACCATATGAACAGATCCGGACAATGGGGTTCCACTAGGACGGGCCCCACCCAACACCTCAAGATGAGAACATCTAAACTCCACAGGGTTGACCTGGAGTCAAGAATCATCCTATGATTCGGTTGACATGACAACCATATATTAGATGAATTTGCTTGTCAATACCCTTTTTTTCCTGTTCAAAGACTGTGGATGTTGGCAAAGGCAAGAAATGATGAATGCTTACAGTAGCCAAAGGGACCGAGAGTGGAAAGGTTGGATTTTTGTGAAGTCACATGCCTGTTTTCTTCCTTTTTTTTGGGTTTTTATCTTATTTTTGTTGTGTCCAGGCTCTTCCTGTCCGGCCGCTGATGTTGTGATCCAGGAGTTCATGGCTGCCAATTCAGGCACCTTGCCGGATGAGGATGGAGACTATCCGGATTGGATCGAGATCGCCAATGAGGGGGCTGTCTCCCAGTCTCTCCTGAACTGGTGCTTGACCGATTCCAGATCGAATCCCACCAAGTGGCGCTTCCCCGATGTGAGCCTCGACCCTGGTGAATACCTGGTGATCTTCGCCTCGGATAAAAACCGCCGCGTGTCCGGAAAGAACCTCCACACCAACTTCAAACTCAGCGCCGATGGGGAGTATCTGGCGCTCCTGGAGCCGGATGGCAAGACCATCGCCACAGAGTTCGCTCCCTCTTTCCCTCCTCAGGTTTCCGATGTCTCCTTTGGATTTGGCCGGACACTGACCACCCAGACATTGATCGGAGACTCAGATCCCGCCAAGGCGCTTGTCCCCTCCAACGCGGATCTCGCTCTCACCTGGACCGATCCCACCTTTGAGGACTCAGCCTGGGCTTTAGGAACCTCCGGAGTGGGATATGAAAGAGATTCGGGATATGAGCCCCTGATCGGGCTGGATACTGAAAGCATGATGTTTGGAAAGAATCAGACCATTTACATCCGTTTTCCTTTTAATGTTACGGACCCGAGCCTAGTTCAAAGCCTTCTCTTGCGCATGAAGTACGATGATGGATTCATCGTTTACCTTAATGGCGAACCAGTTGCCGAAAGGAATGCGCCCGAAGAGCCAGGCTGGTCCTCAGGGGCGGTCACCTATCATGATGATCCCCTCGCCCTGGTGTACGAGGATATCGATATCTCCGCCCATAAATCCGCTCTCCATTCCGGGACGAACGTTCTTGCGTTCCATGGACTCAACTGGGGAGTCAACAGCTCGGATTTCCTGATCTTGCCTCTCCTTGAGGCTGGAATAGCGGTCTCGGCTTCTCAAGAGGCGTTAGGATACTTTCTCTCCCCAACACCAGGAGAATCCAACAACATCTCATCCACCACGTTGGGCCCCCTAATTCTCGAGGCCACACACACACCCTCCCAGCCCTTGGATAATGAACCCCTTCAAGTTACCGCACGTGTCATGAAAAGCCTGGAGACAGTCGCTTCTGTGATGCTCCACTACCGGATCATGTTTGGAACCGAAGGGACAGCCACGATGCTGGATGATGGACTCCATGGCGATGGAGCATCCGGTGATGGCGTTTTTGGCGCGGCTATCCCCGCCGCACTCTCCCTTCCTGGACAGATGGTTCGTTATTATATCACAGCCAAGGATGTCATGGATTCCGAGTCACGACTTCCGCTTTTTCTCGACCCCACGGTAAGTCCACAATACTTCGGAACAGTGATCGCAGATTCAGCGTTACAGACTCCCCTTCCCGTCTTTCATTGGTTTGTCCAAGACACTGCCGGAGCAGACAACCCAAACCAGACTGGAGCGAGAGCCTCGGTTTATTACAACGGCATTTTCTACGACAACATCTTCGTGCGCGTCCGTGGCGCCACCGCCGCTCAAGTTCCCAAAAAACCCTACAAGTTCGACTTCAACCGCGGCTACCATTTCAACCTCATGGATGGGAGGGAACTGGTCGAGGAGCTCAACCTCAACAGCACTTTCCAGGATAAGGCCTATATCCGTCCCGTGCTCACCTTTGAGACCTACCGGGCCTCCGGTGTACCCGCCTGTCAAGCCTTCCCGGTGCGAGTTCAACGCAACGATCAATTTTTCAGCCTGGCGTTGGCGATTGAACAAGTCGATGATGACTTCCTAGAGGCCTGGGACCTTGATCCAGAGGGGGCGTTATACAAGATCTTCAATGGTCTCACCGGAGTAAGCGTTGGAACCTACGAAAAGAAAACCCGCAAGGACGAGGGAATCACCGATTTGCAGCAATTCGTGAATTCCATCCAGACCGCCAACTCGAATCGTAATAACTACTTGATGGATAACCTGAATGTTCCGTGCGTCATCAATTACTTGGCATCGGGTATTATCTCGCAGGATTGGGACCGCGCCATCAAGAATTACTACCTCTACCGAGACACCAATGGAACTGGAGAATGGTCCATCTTCCCCTGGGATAAGGATTTGACCTTTGGCGCATCAGGTCTCCAGAGCGACTACATCACTGGAAGCGATGATTCTGGTCCAGCTATCAGTCATCCTTTCTATGGCGACGCCACACATAACTGCTGTGGCGTCAACCGTCTTTTTGATGCCATATACGCTCACCCGGCATTGAGGGAAATGTTTGTACGCCGTCTACGGACCTTGATGGACCATTTTCTTCAACCACCAGGAACCGCCAACAGAGATCTACTATTCGAGAAACGTCTAGATGACCTTTATCCCCTCCTTCAAGCCGATGCCGCGCTCGATCTCGCCAAATGGGGGCCTGGCTTCGGCCAGAGTCAGACTCTCTCGGCCGCTTTCAGCATTCTGAAAACCAACTATTTCCAGCAACGGCGGGTACATCTTTACCAAACACACTTCAGCGGCTCACCCCAGGATATTCTCACAACGGGAAGGTTCTCGGAGGCGGCGAAATATGGTAATGGTGGACTCCGGAAAATTGAGCTTCCTTATTTGAGCCAATTTAATTCCTCGGTTTTTTCCGCTGAATTCTGGGTCAAGATCAGTTTTTCTACATCCTTCCAAGTGCTTCTTTCCCGCGCGCCCAAGGGATCAGGACATTGGGAAATCTACACCACCCCCTCAAGCGGATTCATCTCCCTCTACACCCCAGACCTCTCTCCCCATACCTCCTCCTCTTCGCTCACGATCAACGATTCTCAGTGGCATTTCATCTCGTTCAGGATATCCAGTGGAAAGTTGCTCCTCTTCGTAGACGGTACCAAGGTCATTGATCAAGCAGTCACCGGAACCATCGCCTCTAACAATTACCCAGTCATCGTGGGCGCTCTACCAGACCAAGAGGCTCCCAATAATTTCCCCATAACCGGCTCGATCGATGATTTGAGGATCTCCAATACCAGCCGTGCCATGAACTCGGTTCCCTCTGGTCCTCTCACTAGTGATTCATCCACCCTGGGGCTTTTCCATTTCGACGCTTTGGAGGATAACTCCTTCCCGGATGACTCGCCTAAAAATAATCCCGCTATCCCATTCCGTACTAGTGGGGAAATTCCTGATACACAACCCAATAATTCCACCATACTAATTGACTCCATCCATATCGCCCCAGTCACACACACGCAATCCGGTGACTACATCCGCCTGGTGAATCCAAATGATTTTGCCGCCGATGTTTCTGGATGGCGGATTTCTGGTCCTATCGAATTTGAATTCCAACCAGGCACGGTTATTCCTGGTACAGAACCGCACAATGTGCTCTATCTCTCACCGGATGTGAATGGATTCCGGAAAAGAACCACTTCACCCACAGGGGGTCAAGGATTGTTTGTCCAGGGAAATTACTCTGGAAGCCTTACTAATACCGGCTATCCGGTCACTTTGGAGAACGCCATCGGGACAATCATATGCACCTATGAGGGAGAGCCCATATTAAGTCCTCAGCAGCAATGGCTTCGCATATCAGAACTCATGTTCGATCCCAGCAATCCCCCCGATGGAAGTGTCTATACGCCAGGGGATTTTGAATTCATTGAACTCCAGAATACGGGAAGTGAGAATCTCGATCTTGAGGGGATTACTTTTTCGGATGGAGTCAGTTTCGTTTTCTCCCGCGGTTCCATCACATCACTGGCTCCTGGGGGATACGCACTTATTGTCAGTAACCATTCCGCCTTTGAGTCACGTTATGGCGTTGGCCTTCCCATCGCTGGAGAGTACGAGGGGGGGTTGGATAAGAATGGCGAACATGTAGCTCTCATCGATTCCCGTGGCGGCTCCATTGTTGAGTTTGACTACAGCGATGGACGCGGTTGGCCCGGCGAGGCCTGTGGCGCGGGACATTCACTGGTCCCACTGGCGGAGGCTTATGTAAACGAACCCTCGGGTTCTCTTTACTATGGCGGAAATTGGCGTGGCAGCACCTTCCTCGGCGGCTCTCCTGGAGCAGAGGATCCCGAACCCATTCCCGGTCTGATCATCAGTGAAGCTTCTGCTTCCGCCAAACACCCCTGGGCCGAGCTTCATAATCCCACTCAAACCCCCATCAGCTTCCAGTACCTTTTCTTGAGCACCTCCGCGGATGAACTAAACAAATGGGCCCTCCCCCCAACTACACTCCAACCAGGAGCACATTGGATTGTGGATGCCACCTCCCTCGCCGGATTTAACCTGGATCCAACAGGAGGGAAACTGTTTCTCACACACATGCCTCCCACAGATCAGGATCGCGTGGTGGATTGCATGAGATATAAAGCATTGGAGAGTATCAAGAGCACTGGCAGATATCCTGTATCTGAACCCTTCCTTACCTTGATGGCACCCACCAAGGGAGGTGACAACCAGCCTGGCAGCACACCCCTCATCATTTCCGAGGTCATGTATCATCCCCAACAGACTGGCCCAGTGAATCTGGAATACATTGAAATCCATAATTCCACTGATTCAACTGTCTCCTGCGGCAATTCCGCGGGGCCATGGCGGTTCTCGGGTGGCATCGATTTTACCTTCCCCAACGGATTTGAGATTCCCGCAAGGAGCAGTGTCCTGGTTGCCGGCTTTGAACCCTTAGTTGAATCGAACCGCGCCACATTTGAACAGGCCTACAACCTTCCAACCGGATCAATCACTCTTCTTGGACCTTACGAAGGGCACCTTTCTGGGAAAGGTGAGCGAATCACAATCGAGGCCCCTGTGCTCACCGGCGATAAAATGAACCTCCCCGCATGGGCTGTTATCGATGAGGTCATCTATTTCCATGCAGCTCCCTGGCCGGAGGAAGCGGATGGGCAAGGAAAGTCTCTGCACCGTTTGTCTTCTCATATCTCCGGAAATAACCCAACCAATTGGATTGCCGATTCGCCAAGCCCTGGCGGCAGTACGTTGAAAGTGAACAACTGGCATCATTATTGACCAAACCAAAGGAGATAAACCATGCAATTGTTTCATTCCTTATTGATTCTTTCAATATTTGCCACGGTAGATGGAGCATCCTCAACCCATACCACTCCAACTTCCACACTCTTGAAGGATGGATGTTTCGGAAAGGCGCTTTACGCTCCAAACGGGTCCTTGGAAACCCCCGCAAGCACGGATTTCCAGAACCCTCCCCTCACGTTTGAGTGCTGGACTCAGCTCAAAAGCAAGACAGATTTTAACCTTCTAATCGCCAATGAATCAAAGGAATCCGGAACTCATTGGGAGCTCTACACCTATAGCGGTACGGGTTTCTTCTCGGCTTACCTTCCAGGATACACACCCTCCGATGTCCGCTCCAACATCGATATCACCGATGGAAAATGGCATTATGCCGCAATGGCCTTCGATGGATTCTCAGTCCGTTTATATGTCGATGCCAAGGAGGTGGCCAACCAGGCGGTTACCCGGAACACCATGGAGTCAAAACCAGGTTCACTCCGCATCGGCACGGTTGAACAAACCGGGTATGAATTTTCCTGCAATGGTCTCATCGATGAAATCCGGATTTCGAAAGGAATCCGGCCCATCGAATCCATCCCCAACGCTCCTTTTGAAAATGATGCACAGACCATCGCTCTCTGGCATCTCGACAGGCTGGATCATGGTGTTTTTCCTGATGCTTCCCCGAAGGGTCATGTACTTACCCCTCACGCCGTCACTCGAACGTCAATGGATGATGCTGATCGAAAGGCTTTTAAAGCCAGTCCCGCGCCGATGGATGCAACTCCCCAAGTCATTGAATTAAATCCTGGCACTATTCACCAGCCACAAGGCCCGAAGATCCTTTCCCTGGATGGAATTTGGGAAATGGCCGAAGAAGGCGATCAGAATGCACGGTTGACGGCCCAATGGACTGATACTATCCCAGCCAGAGTCCCTGGAAGTGTTCACACCGCCCTCGTGGAGGCGGGAAAAATTCCTGAGCCTTCATTTGGATTAAATGACACCGTTGCGCGTGAAAACAGCTTCAAAACCTGGTGGTTCAAAAAAACCTTCTCGTGTCCCAGGGGGAACCCCCCTGTCCGCCTGGTGTTTGGAGGTGCCGCTGTCAAGACCACAGTCTGGCTTAATGGCAAGGAACTGGGAAGTCATGAGGGCATGTTCGGAGGACCGGAATTCGATATCACGGATTCGCTTCAAGATGAGAATACCCTTATTGTGAAGATCTTTCCCGCGCCCTACGAGGAAGGGGCGGGACTCCCCAACGACTTCTTCCGGGGTATGAATGTCGGCTGGATGCGTACCGTGGTTTTCAACAATGTCTATGGCTGGCATTACAGCAATATCCCCGCAATCGGCATCTGGCGTCCAGTCAGGATCGAGACCTCGCCAACAGTCCGCATCATTGATCCTTTTATCGCCACACAAAATGCGCATGAAGGCCTTCTCGACTTCTCCACCCTGCTCCAAGCCAACAAGAATTCGTTCTCCGGCACCTTGTCCGGTATAATCCAGCCGGAGAATTTCTCTGGAAAATCCTGTCACTTCAAGATTCCCATTGAATCCTCATCCGCAACGGCAACAGCTCGTTTACAGTTTAAGGTCCCTGACCCCAAGATCTGGTGGCCTAATGATCTGGGTGAGCAAAACCTCTACAAACTGAAACTCTCCTTTGTTCCCCATAATCAAGGGACCGCTGACTACAAGGAGACTACCTTTGGACTCCGGACCATCAGAATGACTCCCTGGCCAGATGGTCCCAGGAAGAATTTATATAACTGGACCTTTACCGTCAATGAACGCCCCATGTTTGTGAAGGGTACCGGATGGTGCACCATGGATCCGCTCATGAATTTTTCCAGGGAACGGTATGACCGCTTTCTGACCATCGCTGAAAAGCAACATGTTCAGATCATCCGCGCCTGGGGGGCCGGAATGCCGGAGACCGATGAATTCTACGACCTCTGCAACCGGAAGGGCATCATGGTGATACAGGAATGGCCGACTGCCTGGAACAGTCACCGTTGGCAACCCACCCCCATGCTCAAGGAGACCATCCGTTTGAACACCTTGCGGCTGCGAAACAATCCCGCGCTGGTCATGTATGGCGCGGGCAATGAATCCGATGACATCTTCCATCCGGTTATCGACATGATGGGAAAAATGAGTATCGAGCTGGATGGGACTCGCCCCTTCCATCGCGGCGAGGGGGCCGGCGGAAGCATCCACAACTACAGCTGCTGGTGGGGAAAAGCCCATCTTGACTACAACCTGACTATGACCGCTGGATTCTTCGGCGAGTTCGGCATTGCTTGTCTTCCAGTCCTCGAGTCCGTACTACGTTACCTTCCCGAGGAAGAGAAAACCGCCTGGCCTCCCACCGATGAAAGCGCCTTCGCCCATCACACCCCGGTGTTCAACAAGATGGAGGACATGGCACGCCTCTACCAGTATTCCGGCTATTTCATGAATCCTGACAATATGGAGGATTTCATTCTCGGCTCTCAACTAGCACAAACCACCGCAGTCCGCCACACCCTCGAACGCGCACGCACCCGTTGGCCCGAGTGCAGCGGATCACTCTACTACAAGCTCAACGACAACTACCCCGCCGCCTCTTGGGCATGCTCGGATTGGTATGGTGCCCCCAAGATGAGCCACTACTTCTATGAGAACGCCTTCTCACCTCTCCATGGCTGTATCCTGTTCGATACAGTGAATTCAGTCTCAAAGGAGATCACGCTGCCTGTGTTCTTATTGGATGACACAGATGCTCTTAAAGACCATAACTGGCAGGTCAATGTCTCGGCTTTCAACTCGGAGCTCTTTGAGATTCAAACCACCTCCTTCAAAGGTAAGGATCAGATTGACCGGGTCAAGCATCTGGGCGGTTTCCACTTGACCAGCGGACAGACCAACACAACCCCCTTGCTCATCACCGTAGAGGTTGTGGTAGATGGCAAGTTGGAGGATCGAACCTTCTACTGGGTCAATTACGAGGCCAGGAAGGATTGCTTAATGGACCTCCCCAAGACACAACTTTTGATGACGGTAAAGGGAGAGACAGTGACCATTAGGAACCGGGGGAGCCTACCCGCCGTGGGGGTGAACATCCAATGTCCGGGACATGAGGACACTTTCCTGGCGGACGAGAATTTCTTCTGGTTGAATCCGGGCGAGGTGAAAACAGTGAGAGTCAATGAAACCAAGGGCTTACGGCTTGAGGGCTGGAACCTCGAACGGTAAAGCGGGACAAGAAAACTCTTGACACTCCTCCACGGGGAGAGATAATCCTTATTGATACGGAGCGGGAGTAGCTCAGTTGGTAGAGCATCAGCTTCCCAAGCTGAGGGTCGCGGGTTCGAACCCCGTTTCCCGCTCCATTCTAATTCCTGTAAATTCAACCCATTAATAGCCATTCGCAAAAGATCCGCACCCCAACCGATAGCTCCGTGGTGACCCCCGTCATAAAAAAGGCCCGTTCCCATGCAACGGTCTCCACTATAGGGAAAAGAACCTGTACTCTTCGAGCACTGACATGATCAATCCACCTCATAAGCATATGCCATGGTGGGAAATCCCTGATCGTGTGTTGGAACGAGGGCTGAGAAGAGAAGACCTCGGATCGGGTTTCAAGGAGATAAACCATGAAGATGCCGGCCTTACCGGAGAACCAGTTACCGCCAGGATCTCAACACTCCACGAAGACACCCAATGATCTTCACCAAGGGTGGTTATTGATCCTAAAATCAATCTTATTATGGGCTCTCATCCATCCGTTCGTTCCATCGGTGGCCCAGGCACCGGTCACACGCTCACTGACTGACCCTCTCGGACCCCAGCCCACCCATCAAGTACTTGAACGCCATAACGGTTCCGTGATGTGGCTGACATTCTCCGCCGATGGCAAAACCCTGGTCAGCTCCAGCCGGGATGACAGCATCATCATTTGGGATGTGGCGGCGGGGAAGCCGCATAAGGTCCTCATGGAGCATACCGAGGATGTTTATTGCGTGGCGTTCTCTCCTGATGGCAGCCTTTTGGCTTCCTGTGGCGCCGACAACAAGATTATCCTCTGGAAAGTTCCATCCTATGAGTTGAAACAGACACTCGCCACTGGCTCATTGTTGAGGAATGTGGCGTTTTCCCCCGATGGCAGGACACTCGCCAGCGGTAGCGCGGACAGCAAGGTCAGACTGTGGGATGTTGCCAGCGGAGGACTGAGGCAAACACTGGAAGGACATTCAGGAATGGTGAAAACAGTTGAGTTTTCTACTGATGGCAGGTTTCTGGTCAGTGGTGGATCCGGAAAGGAAATCCTCATCTGGGATGCCAAAACTGGGGAGTGTTTGAAGTCCTTGGAAAGTACTGAGGGCCAATATGAAGCAGTCACCATCTCCCCTGACGGATCGATCGTAGCGGGCAATAGTTCATTTGGTCCTATCATCGTGTGGGATACCGCCAGTGGCCGATTGTTGAAGACTCTGACTGGTCATACGCTTGAGGGTGACTCCCTGGCCTTCCGGCCCGATGGGAAAGTTCTGGCCAGCGGTAATAAAGATAAAACCATCACCCTCTGGGATGTGGAGACATGGGAACCCAAGGCAGTTCTAACCGGCAATGCGGGGCGCATCGAATCACTGGGATTCTCTCCTGATGGAAAGATCCTTGCCAATGGTGGCGGGGGGGGAGACCCAACCATCAAATTGTGGGATCTGAGCGGCTTTATTCCCATACAGAAGTAGCGGATTGGCAAATGTCCAAAAGGTCTTTAGGGCTCGTGCTATTGATCCTCCTCTCACCAGGTCTAATGGCTTGGGCACAGGGGAATATGAAAAGTGAGTCATTTGATCGCGATCCTGGCTGGGATTCGTTCCGCAACCGGATTGTACTCAAACCAGTCTCCAAGCAGCAGGATTTTGGATACCAGATGTCCAGCCATACTGGAGGCCAACCGGGTGAGATCGGCGGTGTTGTCTGGCGCAGTATCACTCCAGCGTATTATGGCAAGGTCATCGGACCTTTTTCGATGGATGACGCACTGAGCGCCTCCGGCAAAGTCGTGGTGAAACAAGCCCAGACCCAGTTCGGCTGGCAGACTGGCAGTAGTATTTTCGTGGGGTTCTTCAACCATGCCAAGCAAGGTTGGCGCCCGGTCAACTTCCTCGGTTTTCGTCTGGAAACCCATACCGACACAGACGCGAAAGAGATCGAGAACCGTCCTGCGGCCGAGGTTGGCTACGGCACATGCAGATGGACCGCCGGTGGCGCTCATGTCAATACCAGCGGCCAGGCCCAGGAACGGGTGGTCAAGGAGCTGGACCAGGATGCTATGCGCCGGATTGCGCCAGATGGTTCACCACATGCATGGGAATTTAAATATAACCCCAAAGGCGCGGATGGCTCAGGCGAAATCAGGTTCACCCTCGACGGGGTCACAACCCTTTTCACAATCCCGCGCCATCACCGTGAACAGGGAGCGGCCTTCGACCGCTTTGGGATCTTCAACAACCAGATCCCGGGCCAGGAAATGGAAGCCTATTTCGAGAACCTCATCATAAATGGAGAAGCCGAGGACTTATCGAAGGATCCGGGCTGGGAAGGGAAGGGCAACCGGGACCTGGTTGAAGACACACAGGAATATGGTGCTCAGGATTTCGGATTCAGTCCCACATTTTTCGCTGGAGGAAAGCCGGGCGAGCTGGGTGGACGCTTTTTCAGTGTTGATCCTTGGGAAACAAAGTTTCAAGGTTATTACGGAGACCGGGTGTGTCCACTGACACTTGATGACAAATTGTCAGCGCGTGGGAAGTTCGCAGCGCCGGTCTTCTCGGTTGACTCAACCTTCGCTTTGGGGTGGTTCAACTCTTCTGAACGTGGTTGGCCATTAAAGAACTTCATCGGCGTTTATTTCGACAGTCTATCGGACACGGGACGCATCATCCAGCCGTTGTATGGCACCTCGGAGGGAAACAAGGAACGTGATGGTGGATTTGTTACATTTCTTCCGGATGGAACCCACTATGAGTGGACGCTGCAATATGATCCCGCAGGTACCGGGAACCTCGGCGCCATCACATTCTCAATAAACGGCCAATCCGTCACCCGTCCGCTGGCTGAAGGGGACAAGGCTAAAGGAGCAATACTGGATCGATTCGGTGTGTTCAATCTACCATGGGCCAACAGCAAGCACTGTGTAGTCTATCTCGATGACCTGGTTTACACCTCCTCCGCCGCGGAGGGCCCTAAGTGAACCAGGAAAACCAGACTGTGGGCATCCCTCCCCTTACCATCCACAGGTTTATTCAGGTTCTTTACCGTTACCTCCCCCTGCTCTGGCCATATAAAGCCCAATTATTTCTTCTTTTCATCCTACTCCCATTTGCAGGTTCGGTCTTGGTTGTTGTGCCCCCCTTTTGTTCTCAGCTTTTTCTGGATGCCGCATTTCCCCGTAAAGACGTTGTCTTGCTCTTCATACTCTCCTTCCTTGGCCTTGGAGCACTCCTGACTGAAAGAACCCTGGTTGTGTTTATACGGAGCACGGTTTCAAGTCACCTTCGAATCCGTTTCCTCGGCTCGCTGGGGAAACATCTTTACCATCGTATTCTTAATTTTTCCATGCGTTACCACAATCGCACACCGGTAGGCGAGAAGATTTTCCGCTGCGATAGCGACCTCATTGATACTTCGGAAATGTTTGGTCTCCACCTTCCGATGATGGTTCAGTATTTTTTCCAATTCCTTGTCACAGTCACAACCATGTGTTTCATCAATTGGAGGCCTGTGCTCCTGGCCGGACTTTGCGCTCCAGTGTTCTTCGTCATCGCCCAAGTCATTTTCAACATCTACCGGAATGTGGATCTCAAACGAAGGGAGCATGGCCAACGTCTTACCGCCCGTCTTGAGGAGTCTCTTTCCGGCGTCGATGTCATCTATTCCCATGGAGCAAGAAAGCGTGAGGGCATTTCATACCTCCGTGTCCTTTCGGGATACACTTATCTCAACATGATCTATGGCTTCCTGAACGAGGTTGTTGTGGTTTTTGTCTGGCCGAGTGGCATGCCAGCCGTGGTTGCGGATTTTATCGTCAGTGTCTATTCCGGAATCCTTGTTTTAAGGGGAGACATGTCTATCGGAGAATGGACCGCCATCAAGCTTCTCATCGTTCAGGCGATCATCCCCCTTGGCATCCTGATCAGCTACTACCAATCCCTGCGTCTAAGAATGGTCCCAGCGGAGAGAATTCTTCAATTGTTGGACCTTCGTGAGTGTGTCGAAAGTCCTCCAAATGCAATCACGCTCCATCCCCTCCATGGGAAGATCGAGTTCCGCGATGTCTACTTCCAATACACACCAGAAAAACCTGTACTCAGGGGTGTTTCGTTTGTTGTCGAACCCGGAGAGAAAGTGGCATTTGTGGGTCCCTCTGGTATCGGCAAAACAACTATCATGAACCTGATCCTCAGGTTCTATGATCCTGACAACGGTGAAGTCCTGATCGATGGTGTCGATCTTCGGAATGTCGACTTGCCCTCCTTCCGCCGCCAGACTGGATTAGTCTTGCAGGAACCGGTCCTTTTTACACGCACAATTCAGCAGAATATCTGTTATGGGCTCAGTCAACCTTCCCCATCAGTTCTCAAGAACGCCACACAAGCAGCACGCGTGGACGAGATCATCCGTACTATTCCGGAGGGAATAGAGGCAACCCTCGGGAAAGATACCGAGCTGGCATTGGGACAAAGACAACAAATTACTGTTGCACGCTGCCTGGCGCATGATCCCCGGCTGATTCTTCTTGATGAACCCACCTCGCTGTTGGATCCCGCATCACGGCGGATCCTGCTTGAGTCACTTGTGGAGGTAACACGAGACAGAACCTCGGTTCTTATCTCCCATGATCTCCATTCGGTCAAGGATGCCGATCGAATTCATGTCCTCAGTCAAGGGGTAATCGTGGAGTCGGGGACACATGAAGACCTGGTTGAAAGAGGAGGACTCTATGCCTCCTATTGGGCCCTTCAAGAGGGGGCTTCGATATGACAACCCAGCCTGGTCTTTCCCCTTACGTCCTCCCACTTGAGACAGAGCAGATTCAACCTGCATCGGGGGGACTCCTGCACCTCCTACGCCTTCTGCGCTACTATTTCCCCTACTGCAAGCCACTGTGGGCACAATATCTCCTGGTTCTTCTTGTAACTCCCCTCTCGGCAACTCTGATCAACTCTCTCCTGCCCATATATTCAACCCTTATATTCGATGACGCTTTCCCAAGAAAGAGCACCACACTTCTGCTGTTACTGTGTGTACTCGTCCTTTTCACATCGTTGCTGCGTGAGTTGAATTACCTTCTCGAATCTTATATCCGTTTCAATCTCTCTCGAGAGATCCATCGCCGTGTAGGCAGTGCCTTTTACGGACACTTGTTACGGTTCTCGATGAATTATCACAAGTCTCATCCTGTGGGCGAAAGAGTCTTCCGCGCTTTTACTGATGTCCAGGATACCAGCCGGGTGATGGGAGTATCATTGCCAACCGCCATATCGACTTGCATGCAAAGCCTCAATGCCATTATCCTGACTTCTCTATTGGATTGGCGCGCGACCCTTGTACTCATTTGCTTCCTGCCACCGTATTTCCTGTTTTCCCATCGCGTTGTGACCCAGTGGCGGATAACTGATCGAATGGTTCGTGAGGAACGCCAGAAGGTAACCGCACATCTACAGGAAACACTATCCGCTGTCCCCTTGATCCAGGCCCATACCCAGGAACGTGGAGAACGCAATCGATATATCAATGTTCTGAGTGGATATCAACGCGCTTTTTTCAAATGGTGCGTGTTTGGAGGTATTAGCGAAGCCTACATTCACCCGGCGGGTCTTGCCTCGGCATTTGCTTTTCTGGCGACAGGGTTATGGGGTTATTTTCATATTACCGGGGTGCTCACCTTGGGACAATGGACAGGGCTTGAAATTCTAGTCAGAAACATCCTGATTCCCGCCTCAAGTGTCACGCTTTATTTTCAAGGTATGCGCCGTGAGATGGTCGCGGCGGAGCGTGTCATTGAAGTCCTTGAAATCAAGCCCGCCGTTTCAATTCCGAAGCATCCTGTCCAGGTTTCCCCCTTAATCGGAAAGATAGAGTTTCGAGATGTCTGTTTCCGCTACCGTGAAGACACACCTCTTCTTGAAAATGTATCATTCATAATTGAACCAGGAACCCAAACCGGAATAGCCGGACGTTCAGGAACCGGAAAGACAACCCTTCTGGCTCTTCTGCTGCGTTTTTTTGACCCTGTCTCAGGATCGATCCTGGTGGATGGTGTGGACCTTCGCGAAATCAACCTCGATTCCTATCGCCGTCAACTGGGATTTGTCCCCCAAAACCCCCGCCTATTCGCTGGCAGCGTTCTATCAAATCTCTATTATGGGATCTCACATACCCTGCCAAATCTCCAAACCAATGTGCTAAAAACAGCCGACTGCCTCGATTTTATTAACGCGCTCCCAAGGGGAATCGAAACCGCCATGTCGGAAAAAGGTGACTTGTCGGGAGGCCAGAAGCAACGTCTCACCATCGCGCGTGCCCTTATCAGATCCCCACGTGTTCTGCTGCTGGATGAACCTTTTGCGTCTGTCGATCCAGACTCCGCATCTAAAATTCTTACAGGGATACTTTCACTCAGGAATAAAGCCACTTTGCTCCTGGCATCTCACAACTCAGCGGCACTCATGAAGCTCGAGAGGATTCTTGTTCTGGATGCTGGCAGGATCATTGCGGATGGTGATCCGCGGGTGCTGCTTTCATAAGGCACTCCATGCAGGGAGCTGAAGTAGCAACTGGTGAAAGGATAAAGAAATACATCCTGTAGTGTTATGAGGAGGAGGTCCACAAGGAGCGAAGATGGTGGCAATGACAAGTTGGAACCAATATCTCGCTAAGCGCGCACCGATGATTATCCTGGGCGCTGGTTATCTTTTCTGCGCTGGCATCTTTCTGGCCACCGGATTCACATGGTTTGTCAAGACAGACATGTATGTCTCCGCCAAATGCCGCATCGTCCCTCAATCCTCACGAATGATCGCTCGTAGTCACACGGTTGTCCTCAAGTTCCATCAACAATCAGGCTCCATGGTTAAAGAGGGAGATGCCTTGGCCGATGTCATCACTCAACCCACCTCTATCGCTTACTGGACCCTTCGTGAATATCTCAATAAGGCCATGGCTGAAATTCCCTTCAGCACCGGGAAATCAATAGTGAAACTCAAATCGGAAGTCTCGACGCTGCTCGCCCGCATCCCGGCTGATACTCCCACTGAAATCCTTCATTCACCGGCGGATGGCTGGTTCCTTTCCTCCACCGCTCAAATGGTTCCAACAAACACACCACGGTCTTATATGAAGGGAGACTCTCTTTTCGAGATAGCGGCACTGAAATCGGCCACCATGGAGGTAAGCTTCACACCCAAGGGCCGAGTAACCATTGCCCAAGGAGATTTCCTTGAGGTACGCATACCTGAGTTTGAACCAGCCATGATCTCCGGGAAAATTGATCATGTCCATGTGGAGGCGGATGCCCTGATTCCGCTGGACAAGCTCCACTCACTCGAATCTCATATATCTGTAGCCAGCATGACCAGCACGGTCCAGATAGACCAAATGGAAGTTTTAGCTGTCATCTCTCGGGAAGAGAAATTACACCGGATTCACCTAGAGATCCCCAAATGGCAGTCCTCAACCTTACTCCCAGTGAATGGCCGTCCCGCCTCCCTGGTGGTTGTTGAACTTGGAAATCAGACCCTAACAGGCACCTGGTCTGATGTCCACGCAAGAGTAAGCACCCTAATAGACCTTGAAAATGCTCCTCAATCCTTGGCCGATGCTCTTTCCAGGAATCTTGGAAAGGCACAGTTATCTCTTGAGATGGAGAACTGCTGGGCCCGTACCGGAGTGGAGAGGCTCTTCCTGAGACTTTTCAAAAAGTGACCTTACCCCATCATGCCACCGAGAGATGCAGCGTTTCGCCCGCCTTCAATGAAACGGTAAGGGGAGTCTTTGTAACCCCAATTCTATTCCCCTTAAACTGAAGTGGACTGTTCGGATTTTCCTCGGAAAGCCAAAGAGAGACTTGATATCCTGTTTTCGTTTTTTTGGCATCCACCTCAAATTTATTTCCACAGTAGACAATATTGGTAAGCCCGATATCAGGGAGACACTCTGGTAGTTGCGGACAGATACGCAGACCTGTAATACCAGCCTCCACGCCTAAAAAACCCTGGAGTACAACACAAGGAACTAATCCTGCCTCCGGGAAAACAACAGAAGCTCCAATCTGGTAACCATCAATCTCACCCAGGTAAAATGGATTTCCTCCACAGAGACGGTCTGGTAATGTATAACGGCCGATTATCTCTTGGTAACGTTTGAAAGCATTCTCAGCGCCAAGGAACCGTAGGCGGGCAAGAAGGTCGAAATAGGATGAGAACAGGAAAGCCCCCCCATTCTGGAAACCAAGGCCAAAGGAAATGTCTCCTGGCCATTCCTTGTCACCCTCCAGATACCACCAGTTACGAATATCTTGGGTGTTTGCCCGTGGGGCGATTTTGAAATAGTAGGTATCGGGAACTCCCATCGCGGTGGGTTCCTCTTCCATCCACTGATAGATTCTCCTGACTTGCTCGCCATCCGCAAGTCCGGCCTGCATGGCGATCAGGTTCAGCAGCACAAAACCATAGTCATGCCGTTCTCCATGGACATCAATGCAGCCAATGTACCGGCCTTTGGTTTCATCCCAGAAATGGGAGTTATAAGACCGGCGAAGCAGCGAACGGCATTCCAGAATCTCTTCCGCATTTAGGTCTTCTTGACAGAAGGTCTCCAACTCCGCCAGACAATCCAGCGCTTCATAAATATGGGCATTGGTCAATGCACATTTGTAGCCAAAGGGAAGGCAGTCGAGATCGGTCGAGGGCATCCCCTTTCCTGTTCCATCATGGTGAGGCTCAACGATGACAAAAAGGTCATCCCTCCAGACCACATCCTCGGAGTTTCTCAGGAACTGGTAAGCCTTGCGCAGCTTGGGCATCATCTCCCGCAAGAATTCTTGATCTCGAGTCCAGCAGAAATAAAGATAGGTCCCAATGATCAACGCTGGATTAGCTCCATAGTGCCGGCGTGCACGCGGGGGCATTCCGTAACGCAACCCATGCGGATATCCCCCATCATACCGCATGACCCAGACATACCCATCCGCATCGACCTTCTGTTCGAGAATCCCTTTACGAAGGCGTTCACTTCTGGGTGGACCTATCCAACAGCTTTGTGGAGCAATCCAGCGTATCCACTCACCGCCCGCTCCACCATCTCCCAGGCCAAGAGAACGTTCACGGAAGAACCGGTTTTGCTGTTCAACAAATTCAGTATCCGAGCTTTTGAAGGAGGGGAGTTGGATGGGCAGAGAGGATTTGGATGGTCTCATCTCCATGCGCAATGTTTCACCAACAAAGGACAGGTGCATCGTATTCTCCGAAAGCCGCCAGGGTGTTGTCATGCGATAACCTGAGAAGGAAAGATCAACACCCATCCGGCCTACCGCATGGAGCCACGACGATGATTCGAAGGCCGGCCGGCTTGTGGGATTCTGGTAGGATGGCCAGGCGACATGAAACCGTTTGAACTGCTCGATGGGAACATACTGCCAGCGGTCTGTCAGAAATGCTGAAAAAGGCGCTGTTTCTAGATCCGAGATATCATACCCTTCCCGGCGCCATGGAGTGAGGACCTCAAATCCCAGCTCTGGAACCACACCTTCTGAGGTCCTTGAGGGGATTTCAGGAATTGACAGGAGTATCTGCGAATCATGAATAGTCATTTCCCACGAACAGGGCACGACGGCCGAGTCCGTATATCCATACAGGAAGATGAAATCACGATCCTCATCAGGCACGCCATCGATGAAGGCACAACCTCCGGAATATGTCCTTGAAACAGTTCCCCACCAACGGATATCACCCTCCGTCTCAGAAACCTCAAGACAGTAAATACCCTCCTCGAGAGGTTCAGTTTCCATGAAGCTCCAGATGGTTGGATAACCAAACGCTTTATCTCCGCTTTCGACAATAGATGACAGAATTTTCCCGGAGGGTCCTTCCTTGCGTAATGTCACGCGGTACCTGCAATCCCGTGGGCTGCCAGCGGCATAAATGTACACACCTGCACGCACGAAGGTGTGTTCCGCTGTGAAAGTCTGGGCAAACCTTGTTCCGGCGGGAATCTTCCAGGCTTTGTCTGGCCAACCATATATCGGAACACCCTCGTAGATCGGAAGGTCTGTTCCATGAAACCTTGGGACTTCCAGCCTGCATGAGACACCATCAACTCGAAGCTTGTTTGGATCGATTCGAGTGCATCGCGCCCCGCCCTGTGAGAGGATCCCAAGTGGCTGGATACGGTTGATTCCTATCCAACGGTAATTGGATTCTCCATTTGGATCCACCCGTATCCCGCAGGTGCCCTCCTCATGCACCCGGAGTTGAACAAAAGGATTTTCGATTTTCTCTGTCATCAGATGACACTCCTGTCCAGTAATTGTACTCAATCCTCAAAAAATGCCCTGATATGCAATACCTATCATAATTCATGCGGGTCGATTGGGGATTCATTTTAGTCTTTGGTCATATCCTTCCCCGTTTCGGTGATACGGCTTTCTCCCGGTAACCTATCCGTGCCCAATCCGCCCTCGCCGCTTCCAGTGCAAAGGCGGAAGGTTCAATGTTTCCAAGAATACTTGGCCAGGGTTGTCCCTTCTTGTGTTTTGCTGGGTCAGGAGACCAATGATCATTCGCAAAGCGCCTACGCCCAGATTCGGATCGTAGGTCAGGGATTTCCATGGGTGAACCAGAGGCCAGAGCGGATCGGTAAGCCTGGATTCCCACCATGGACATCGCGGCTGATCGGTACACATCGAATACAGACGGTTTCTGGCTCCGGATGGCCTTTACAAAATCGTGGAACATGCAGAGATTGGCTCCCTCGTAGGCATCCAACCCCAATTTATCATAGGGACTGGGAAACTCTGGCAGATAAATCTTCTCAAGGGGCTCCCCTTTAAGGCGGTCGAAGGGTTCCCGTTTGATACGCAACATGCGTGGCTCACCCGTACGAAGGTTCTCCATCAATCCACGTGTACAGCGTAAAGAAACCCAAGCCCCCAGGCCACGAAGCTGACCCCAGAGAAGCTTGACAATCGAACCATTTCCCATAGTCACCAGGATGACAGAGGCGAGATCATTACGGCGGCCTGTTCGTCCAAAATGTTCGATATCCTCAAAGTCATAAGGATGGATCAACGCATTAACGCTGACTGGATTAGTTTCCGTAATATAAAGTAGAGGCGCGAGGGAATGAGTGCAGTAATAAGTCATGGGGAGCCAGTTACGCCAGTGTCCGGTGCCGGGAGAAATGCTATTATAAAAAGAGGATGGCATCGGGTGAACATACTCACCCTCAGCATATCTCAGCTCACCCATTGTTCCAGACCGGTACAGGCGGCGCATTTCTTGATTGTATGCAAAATAAGCATAATTCTCGGCCAACATATAAGTTTTTCCGTTCAGTTCGACCGCCTCAACCAAGGCCACAGCCTCCGCTCCAGTAAAACAAGCGGTGGTTTCCGACAAAACATGTTTACCCGCATCCAATGCCTTTACAGCATAACTGGCATGTTCATGAAAGAAGTTAGCGAGAAGCACGGCATCCATCTCATGCTCAAGAAACCGATCAAAATCCGTGTACCCCGGCACATTAAATTCACTACCCGCAGCCTCAACTTTTTCTTTCACACAATCGCAGACCGCCACAAGCTGAAGCCCCGAGATCGACTCCAATTTGCGAGCCAGGCCATAGCCACGAGCTGAATGAGCAAGGCTTGCCCCAACTCCGAACAGACCAAGGCGTATACGATTTCCCTTTCCCATCGCAATTCCTCCTATTGAATTCCCTTCGCGGGAATAACCAAATGGGCATCATCTTTCCTAAATCATCATTCCGGCAAAGGCGGGAATCCACTGTGACACCGACATTTTTTCCAACAGGCTGCTAGTATTCCGTTTCTTTTGATCTTCTTGAAGGGGGAGTGTTTACATCATTAGGAAGAAGATATCATAGTCTCCCTTGCATTCATGTACGTATTTCGTTCTTGCGCCATCGGTAGGCCAGTCTTCCTATGGAACAACTCCAGATTCGTGATCTGAAGTCATACATCGCAAATACCTCTCGTTTCTATCACCAGATGCCGGATGAAAGCGGGAAAATCGTTGACCTCCATTTACCGCTTTGGAAAGCGGATTAATGAGGAGTTGATTACTCTCCAAAATCCACCACCAAACACAGGTAACTACTCTCTCCGCCAGTTAATGTTTTTATTATTGAAATGATCGGAATGACAGAAGAAGTGGAGGTTTCCGGCAGTGCTACCGCAAATCATTAAGGATTCGCTTTATCTTTTGATAGGAAGATCAGGATGGTTGACCTCGTGACGTATATTATGCATTATACACAATACTGAATCTGAATGGATTTGCTTTTTTATACCCTAATCCTGGGTTGACATGATCTCGTGGGATGGGAAGCCAGCCGGTTTCCAAGGAAACGATTAGGGACTGAGATTGTGATGGCCCCACTGGCCAGGGGTAACCTGACCTATAAAAAGTTCTCTGGTTTCGTGAAGGAGGTTGATCATGAGGAAGCATCTACTGAGGAGTATTCCAGGTCTAGCTTGGGTGGTGGTTTTGATATCAAGCCCTGACACATCAGCATCCAGTCTATTCCCTTTGACACTTGAAAATGACAAGTGGATTCAGTTTGGCTGTGAGGGTTACTCCCAGAAGGTCAGTGGAGTGATCTTCAAGGCGGAGCGTCCCCCCGTCTGCGGTGTTCCCTTGGGAGGAGTCGGGACGGGTTGTCTCGATATCGAGGCCGGAGGTGTCCTGGGTTTTGAGACCCTGTTTAATCAGCAACCGCGCAGCCCGCAGTTGCTGACTCCCTTCCTTGGAATGGCAGTGGATGGAAAGACTTATGTCCTGGCGGCCAGGAAATACGTGGATGGCGGGAGAATACAGGGAGCCTTTGAACCCAACTGCGGCGGAAATGCTGCCGCATGGAGTTCTGATCTGATACATCTGGAAGGGGTGGAACCAGCCGAGGATATCCATTATTTCGGACACTACCCCGTGGTGGATCTGGAGTACGTGACAAATGCGCCGATCAAGGCCGGGTTACGTGCCTGGTCGCCCTTCATTCCCGGTGATATTGGAGCATCGAACATACCCGCAGCTGTTTTTGAGGTCCATTTGCGCAACGAGAGCCCCAATGGAAAAAAGGGCACATTAGCTTTCAGTTTTCCTGGCCTGCCTCCAATCGCGGATCTTCATGACAGTGTGCCTATAACTCCTGAAGCGATTATGGCAAGTCCAGTCTGTAATCCAAATCCCGCGCAGCTCGTGGCTGGGGACAAGACCTATGAACGAAAGGAGATCCAGGAACCCCTCAAAGGTGTGTCAGTTGTTGGACCTTATCAGATCGGTTATCTCCTTGGAACCATCGGAGAGGCAGATGTACGCACCGGGTGTGAGCTGAGTGGAGATGGAGCCGCCTGGTCAAAAATCTCTGAAATCTTACCGGCGCATGACATAAAGCGTTCTGGAAGTTCGATCGCGGTGAACTTCGATCTTGAGGCAGGCAAGGAAAAAACTATCCGGTTCGTCTTGAGCTGGTATTCGCCAATTCTAAAAGCGGATCCTGTCCGGAATGTCTATACCAATTATTATGCCCTGCGCTACAAGGATGCGGCCGAAGTTGCCGGCCGGATGGTGAAGGAACATGAAAGCTTGCTGAAGCGTATCCTTCAATGGCAAGAGGTCATCTACTCCGATGAAGGACTGCCCATGTTTCTTCGCGACTGCCTGATCAACAACCTGTGCCTGATCCCCGAGACCACATTCTGGCTGGCCCCAAAGGATCCCTTGGGGGATTGGTGCTATCCCGATGGATATTTCGCGATGAACGAGAGCCCGCGCGGCTGTTCTCACATTGAATGTATTCCCTGCACCTGGTACGGGAATATGCCCATCAATTACTTCTTCCCGCAGCTGGCGCGGACTACCCTGCGCGCATACAAACTCTTTCAGCGCGAAGATGGAGCCATCCCGTTCGAACTAGGACCCTGCTGTAACAACATCGGATTCATCACCCCCTCGCACAACTGGCAGAAGGGGTTGAATAGCATGTGTTATGTCGACCTGGTTGACCGGCTGTGGCTGTGTACTGGTGATCCCACAGTGGTCAGCGAGTTTTTTGATGCAGTCAAGAAAGCGACCATCTACACAGTCGAGATGAGTACTGGTCCCGACCGGGTGATCAGTATACCGGATGATGTCCGTAGTGAGTGGTGGGAGGGATTTGATTGGTTTGGAATGACGGCCCACGCGGGAGCCTTGCGCATTTCCTGCATGGACATGGCGGCGCGGATGGCGGAGATCGTGGGTGACAAGGAGTTCGCGGCTCAAGCCTCCCTTTGGCGCGAGGAGGGGGTCAACTCCATGGAAAACAAGATGTGGAACGACGGGGTGGGATCCTACATGCTTTACAAGCACGAGGTTCTCAAAAAGGAAAATGACACCATCATGTCCAACCAGTTCGATGGAGAATGGAATAACGATTTCCATGGACTGCCGGGAATTTACAGGAAGGAACGTCTGGACCGGGCCTTGGGGGTCATTAAGAAAAGCTGCCTCTGCCACTTTGGCGCAGTCAGCTTCGCCAAACCCGATCTGACTCCCTTGGTCACCTACGGCATTTTCCCCCCGGAGATTATGATGCTCGGGTTCACTTACATGTATGAGAACGACCGCGAGACAGGATTGAAGGTTCTTGAGGACTGTATGCAGAACCTCGTCATCAAATATGGAGCCGGTTGGGATATGCCCAACATGGTTTCCGGTGCTCCAACCTTCACCGAAGCTGCCGAAGAGGGTAGAGAAGGCTTTGTGACCTTCGGTGAGGGGGTTGGCGATGGCGCTCCGAAATTCGGTACCGATTATTACCAGAACATGATGCTTTGGAGCGCGCCCGCGGCATTGATGAACACCGATATGCGCGGGCCAGTGGCCAAGGACGGCCTTGTTAGTAAGATGATCTCAGCTGGAAAACGTAATTAATAGATTATCAGCCAAATCGAGTGGAAAACTGCATTATCGATTAACATCCTCCCATGAATCACAAATGGGAAAGAAAGAAATCCATTTTCCAATGCACTGTGGAGGAGCTCGGGAATGCGATTGATTAAAATTAGTCTGTCAATCTTGATTCTATTCCTTTTCGGTCCCCACTCCGCCTGGCCCCAGACCTGGGATCTGGCAAAGGACTGGAGCGATTCAATGAATCCCAATGGGGTCTGGTCGTATGAGCTGCGCCCCGTGGAAAAAGCAGCGAGTGATGGTCAGACGGTCACCACTCAATCCGGAGATATCACCCTCCAGGAAGTGAATGTGCAGGCAAGGATCCAAAATTTACTTCCCAAGCATACAAACATCTGGTTCGGTCCGGCATCCCCGGACTTTGCGGACGGCCCTCAACCAGCCTGGCACGAGGAGGATGGTAAGGCACATGGGATCTGCAAAAGCGTGGGAGTCAGTAATCTTGATTTCCCGGAGGGCCGTGTGGGAGGTCATTCTCCCTTTCTGATCCGTTGGACTGCCCCACACAATGCGGCAGTCCAAATTTCCGGGGGCATCTGGATGCTGAGAGATAACAAGCGGCTGTTAGGATTCAGTATTGGCAAGTTCACGATTGAATCAGGGGAAACAACTACAATTCTGGAGGAAACACCCATTCCCTATCCAAATGCCGGTTTTACTTCCCACAACCCGTTTACCTTTTCCCATGCCGCTAAGACCCGGTACGCTTACAACGACTCCATGTTAAAAAAAGTCGTCCTTCAAAAAGGAGATTCCATCTGGGTCCTCATCAACGGACGCAGTTCGCATGGAGATGACTTTGCAGGTTTGGATCTGATAATCAGTGAAATCAAGTGACTTCCTAACGTTACGGTTCTCAATCCAGCCCGGAATACGCCGTTATTCGAGTCCAGGAGGAATCTCAATGAAGCATGTTTCTCCAGCTTTTCTCATTCTGGTTATAGAGTTTCTTTTCGCCATCGGGTTGTCGCAAGCTGAAACCATCAATAAGCTGTTTTCCACCGATAAGCCCTCAAGTCAGTGGGTTGAACTGCAGGCCCAAGGTTTCTCCAACCCAGTAACTGGCATCATTTACCGTCGAGATTCGCCCGCGACCAATGGTCTGGCTTTAGGCGGTATTGACACTGGGTGCATTGACCTCGAGACCAGCGGCCTGTGGGGATTCAATACTATATATAACACTCAAATCCCACGGCGGGGGCCAATGAATCTCCCATTCCTCGGATTATCAGTGGGTGACAGGATCTGGGTTCTATGCGATCCGGAACAGACCAAACCCGGTCTGGGAAATTTTCAACCCCCCTTCTGCTACAATTTTCCGCACCATGTGGCATACCTTGAAAAACAGGGATACCCTTTTGCCGAACCCTATCTCCAGGAACTGAATTTACCGGGTGTTTCTTTTCCATCAGAGATTCATTATTGGGGTCATTACCCAGTTGCCGACCTGGAGTTTGAAATGGATGCTCCCGTGAGTGTGGGTCTACGCGCCTGGGCCCCATTTCTTCCCGGGGATGCGCAGCATTCGATGATCCCGGGGATTATTTTCGAGGTCCATCTCCGAAACCACAGCCTTTCAGAACAGACCGGAACTATCGCGTTCAGCTTTCCGGGGCCAACCGTACTCGAGGCGGGAACCGAAGATTTCAGCCGTCACACAGTGAAAGGTGACCTGACTGGAATTGAGGTACAATCGCCCAACGCAAGCTATGTCCTGGGGGTGATTGACGAGAAGAAGATCCGCCTGGGAGGTGAACTTGGGGCGGATAGTTCATCATGGGCCAAAATCCGCGAAACACTTCCCACATGTCTGATTGAGGAATCAGGTTCCTCCGCGGCTGTTGATTTCCACCTAAAACCAGGAGAAAACAGGATAGTCCGGTTTGTAGTCAGCTGGTCCGCTCCGGTCTGGAACGGTGGAGGCAAACCTTGGTCAACCAGCGGTAATAGCTTTACTCACATGTATTCCAAGTATTACCCATCCGCAGTTGAAACCGCAAAGCTTCTGGCGAAACAACATGAAGCATTATTGAAACGCATTCTTGCCTGGCAGGAGGCGATTTATAACGACAAGAATATCCCCGGCTGGTTGGCGGATTCACTCATCAATTCCCTTTACATGATCACTGAGACTGGACTCTGGGCTCAGAAGGGGCCCTCACTGCCCGCATGGGTGAAGGAAGAGGATGGGTTGTTCGGCATGAACGAATGCCCCCGTACCTGTCCACAGATCGAATGTATTCCCTGCGGATTCTATGGAAACCAGCCCCTGGTCTATTTCTTTCCCGAATTAGCGTTATCCACTTACCGGGGATATGCCGGATACATGTATGAAGATGGCGCCGCACCGTGGGTATGGGGCGGGTGGACTGCTGGAAATCCTCCGATTGATTTCGCCATGCCCACCAAAGGGTATCAATGGACCACCAACGGGATTTCCATGGCGGGAATGCTGGACCGTTTCCTGATTTGCTGGGGTGAAGGATATCCCGATTTCGTAAAAGAATTTCATCCTGTCATCAAGAAAAACATGGTCTACACGGCTAATCTGAGAACCTCACCAGAATACACGATGGGGCAACGCCTGCTCATGATGCCAGATGGAGATCGTGGCGCGGAATGGTTTGAGGCAGGAAATCCCGCCTGGTTTGGAATGACTACCCATGCCGGAGGTCTGCACCTTGCTCAACTACGTATTGCCAAACGCTTTTCTGACCTAGCGGGCGACATGGATTTTTCCAAACAATGCGGGGATTGGCTAGAGGTGGGGATGAAGGCACTTGAGAAGGATCTCTGGAATGGGACGTATTATCTGAATTGCTTTGATCCACTATCTGAAAGGAAGGATGATCTCGTATTCGGTTTTCAACTGGATGGGGAGTGGATCATGGATTCTCATGGTTTACCCGGAGTATTTCAAGAAGATCGTGTCAAAACCACCTTGCGGACCATCCAGCGATGTAACGCCGCCATTTCAAAAACCGGAGTAGTCAATTACGCCAGGGTAGATGGAACTCCCGCCCCGGTCGGTGGATATGGAACCTACAGCTGGTTCCCTCCCGAGGTCTTGATGCTGGCGATGAATTATATGTACGAGGGGCAAAGAGAATTCGGGATTGAACTATCTAAGAGGTGTTGGGAGAACATTCTTTGCAAATGGCGTTATACCTGGGACATGCCCAATATCATACGTGGTGACCAAGACACTGGAGAGCGCGGTTTCATGAATGGTGGTCATGATTATTATCAGGACATGATGATCTGGTCCCTGCCTGCCGCGATTGAGCAGAAGGACCTTTCCTTCCCCTGTAAGGAAGGCGGACTCGTCGATCGTGTACTCAAAGCAGCATCAAGAGAACCTTAACGCAAGGTGTTTGGCCACTAGAGGAGATAATCATAGAGATTTTTTAAGTCCTACTTGCGTTATCACCCCGGTTCCCAAAGACACCGGTGGCAGTCCTGGGAAGAGTGATTGCCTCACTGTTGGCGCGGGGCAATGGAACCTGACGGGGACTCATAGAACCACGGCGTGTCGATGATTGCCACACGCAGATCGATGTTGTTCTGCATCAGCCACGACGACAGATATTCACAAGTCCAATAATTCAAAATTGCTTTCCCGCCGGTTGTGAAGCGGCAACCTGGATTGGAAAAGGCCCGTTTGGGATCGGTCTCGATGTCACGAACATGCCGCCAGGTAAGGCCATTGTCTTGCGACACCGCAGCTGTCAGGGGACTACGTTTTCCGTAATGCGATGCGAAATTCGGGTCGTAAGTGTTATTCCATATCATCAGCAGATCGCCTGTGACAGGAATGCGGATCAGCTGCGGGCAGGATTCTGGTGATATCAGACCGGTTGTCTTTGGCTCGGACCACGTCACTCCATCGTCGGACGACTCAGACAGATGGATCGAGCCAAGCTGGTTACGCATCACCATCAAGACACGTCCACCGCCAGCCTGTTCGACATGCGGTTCCATGGCCCCGCGCATCGGGAGGGTGAGCCGGTTGGCGGCCTCGCGCCATGTCAGTCCGTCATCGTCGCTGTAGAGCACGGTGACTGCGTATTTTCCCCATGACCCATGATCTCCGGGAACAGCGGGGCTCACCGGCAACAGCAGCCGTCCAGAAGCAAGCCGCCTCACGGTCGAGTTGCATAACGCAAGGTCCGTTTTGGCGGCGAACTCGGCATACGGCGAGAAGGTTCTTCCTTCATCGATGGATTTCCAGACATAGTTGGTGAGCACTCCCACGCGGTGTTGCCGCATGAATACCAAAAGGATACCGCCATCCTTTGAGCGGATGAGATTGGGCGAGTATACGTTCATGTCCCCCGGTGCTGTTTCGGTAACGACCCGGTGACGGGCCCAGGAAAGACCGCCATCGGCTGATTCCCGCGCCACAAGCCGTGTCTTGGCATCGTCCTCGCCATCCCCGCCAAACTCCATGTAGACAAGAAGCAGTCCGCCATCTTTCATTTCGATCACATCCCCCTCGCTTTTCCGAGGAAATTCGGGGGTGCTTGTAGCCACGGTAACGATTGTTTTAGCGCTTGCTCCGCTGGCTGAAGCCACCGTTGAAAAAGCATTATCCAGGACCGGTTGTCCCACCGTGGCAACCAATCCGGCGAAGGTCACCCACACCTCGCCCACCGCCAACAATGCGGGCACGGGCCGTTCGAGAGACTTCTTCCAGATGTCGTGGAGATTGCCATTTGGTGAAAGTTTCGTTCCGTACCCAGCCAGCCAGACATCCTTGTCAGGAGTGATGACCGCCCGGCCGAATCCAGTTTTCCATGTGACGTCCACGCTGACCGCTTCCCGCGCGGAAACAATCCAGATAGCTCCTGAACTGATGCAGAGTGCTACCAACAACATACGGATGGATGAAATGACCACCGATCCCCTGATCATGGAATGTTTGAGACTCATAGTGACAAAACCTTTCATATCTGAAGTTTTTGGTGCCTCCTACCTGCTGGAGGTTGAAAAATTTTTATCACCACAGCAGTGGTTAATGATGTTGACGAAAGTCTGGGCTTTACGATACTTGAAGACAAGGTGAGAAAAGGATCTAATCTTATTATACCAATCCAGGAAACATAAGTACTATATTATCAGGTGGTTGCCGCCACTTTGCCCCTTCTCCCATAGGCTCCTGGAAAGAGGGGGAACCTTTTTTTCTTCTATATGAGGCAGTGGGACTCTGCTATTGTGGTGGAAGGGTCAACTGCCTGAAGAGGTACCCGCATGCGGGCGAGCGTTGCTTGGAGGTGATCGAAATGGGAGAAATGAAATTTGATGAAGTCGAACGGACAACAAGGCGGGATTTTTTGAAGGCAAGCGGAGTGGCGGCGGCGGGGCTGACCTTGGGTGCTCCGGCTTTTTCCGCGGCACCACTGGAGAAGCTAGCGATTCAGGGCGGTCCCCCCGCAGTCACAGCGCCATTCAATAGCGCAGACCGTTGGCCCCTTTATGGGGAGGCTGAAGAGAAAGTGGTGTTGGAACTGATCCGGAATCCGAGCTATGCGCCCATCGATCAGCTTGAGGCTGAATGGAAAACCTTTCTCGGCGCGCCTCATGCCAAGGCCTTTTGCAATGGCACCAGCGCGTTGACTTCCATGTTCTTCGCACTCGATCTGCCCCCCGGCAGCGAGATCATGGTACCGAGTTACACCTTCTTCGCCACCATCGCCCCGATGCGTTTCTTCGGTTTTGTGCCGGTCTTCGTGGATATCAATCCGAGAACACTAAATTTCGATCTGGAGGATGCCAAGAAACGTCTGACCAAGAACACCCGCGCAGTGCTTCCGGTTCACTGGATCGGGCTGCCGTCTGATATGGATGCCATCTCCGAGTGGGCCAAGGAGAAGGGTTTGATCGTGCTGGAGGATGCTGCCCATGCGCATGGAGCCAAGCTGCGGGGGAAACACATGGGGACTTGGGGACGCATGTCAATCTTCAGCTACCAGACCACCAAACCATTACCAGGGATCGAGGGAGGCATGGGAGTCTACCAGGACACCACTGACTATGACCGTGCGAATGCAGTGAGCGATTACCAGGTCACGGGCATGGAGGAGAGCAGCCCCTATCACAAGTATTATGGGTCGGGTCTCGGCTTCAAGTTCCGGATGCACCCCCTCGCCGCGGCGATCATCCGCTCCCAGTTGGTGGGCCTCGATGAGCGTAATGCCGCTGGCGCTGGCCAGGTAAGAAAACTCAATGACCAACTCCTGCAACTGCCTGGCCTTTATGAACAGTCCAGCGGACGAAAGGACATGGAGCGGATTTATTATTCCTGGAACATGCTCTTCATCGATGAGAACGAAGCCGGAATGACCCGTGATCAGGCTGTGGCGGCGCTTGTGGCCGAGGGGGTCAAAACCAGCTCCTTCGGTTACCGGTTGCAGCATAAATTGCCATTTTATTCAGAGGCCCAGTGGTGGCATCACCCCCCCACGATCCCCGACCTGCCTGGCTCCGAGAAGGCCAATGCCACGGCGATCCCGTTGCCGTATTTCACTTCAGAACAACCAGAGCTGATTGAGCAATATGTCAAGGCCTTTGAGAAGGTCTGGGCACACCGCCAGGAGATTGCCAAAGCGTAGGATGGGGCTTGCCCCACCAAATCGAAGGTATCAGCTGGCCCCGGAGTTGAACTCCGGGGCCTTGCCGCTGGAAGGAGACGACTCGCATGAGCCAGCTCGATATTCTTACCCTGATTGTCAGTATCACACAAATAGCCGGTTTGATTGCGGTGGTTGTGGGTTCAGGTCCGATTGGAGCGGTGATCACAGGAATCGCTGGATTCGCCGCGATCGTGAACTATTTTCTTCCTTCGCGGATCGCTGCCAGTTGGCATAAACCACTCAAAACCACCGCAGCAGTTTGCGGGGTGGGTTTGGTAATTATGGCAATTGCGAGTGTGGCGTAATCAGGTGGTGGGGCAAGCCCCACCCTACATGTATGGAGGAATTTGCCAATGACTCTTGTACACCATAGCCTGCTTTTCATTACAGCAGTATTTGTCCTTCTTATCTCTGGAGACGGAATGGTGGTTGCGGATGAGGGTTCTAATCCCCTAGCTTGCCGTTTCGCGAGCTATGGCAAGTTTTCAGAGGCGGCATGGACGCATTTGCCGCAAATAGGAGTCCACTATGTCTTCATGAATGTCCCCACCCCGGATCAGGTAGATGCCACCATCGCGCGTTTGCAAGACAGCCACCTAAAGGCGTTGGTGGTGCGTGGAGATCTGAAGTTAACCAACGAGACCTACAAGGAGGATCTGGAATCGCAGCTGGCCATCTGCGAGAAAATGGGGGTCCATTACATGTTTCTATCGGTGAAGGGACAGGATGCGCCGAAGGAAATGATGTATGCACGTTTGCGGGATGCTGGTGAAATCGCCCAACGGCATAATGTCATTATCTCGCTGGAGACACACCCGCAACTGGGAACCAATGCCGAGGTGCATCTGGAGACCATGAAGGCTGTCAACCACCCGAATGTGCGGGTTAATTTTGATACCGGCAACATCACCTTCTATAACAAGGGTGCTGATGCCTGCGTAGAGCTCGAAAAAATCATCGATTATGTCGCCACTGTGGAGCTCAAGGATCACGATGGGAATTTCGAGAGCTGGACTTTCCCGCCGGTGGGACAGGGTGTAGTCGATATGCCGCGCATTATGAAGATCCTCGCGGAGCACCACTATAAGGGACCTATCACGCTGGAGTTCGAGGGAGTCAAGGGGGTAGAGCTGGATGAAATTGCAACCAAGAAGGCACTGGCGGAATCG
>CAZORO010000001.1:40150-53319 GCA_964581845.1 uncultured bacterium | reverse complement strand
ATAATTACTACCTCTTTTATCCGGGCGAAGTTGGCGGTAAATGGAAACAACTTCTGTACGATTTTGACTCCTTTGGACGCATGGCATATTTACGAGCCCATTACGGTGATGGTTTGGGAGGAGAGAATCCAGACTGGCAACGCAACAAGTTCTATGAGCGGGTAACGAACAATGCAACTCTCTCGAGGATCTATCATCTGTCTTTGCGTAGACTTTTGAATGAATCCTTCCGGGAGGATCTTATCTATCCGGTAATCGATGGTTGGTTTTCACAAACCGCTCAAGACCGGATCGATGAGAATTCGATGTGGGGCACAATGCTCACGGAAACTAATTCACTCAAATCTCTTGTGACAACCCAGCGTAATAAACTGTTGTCATACTTGAATGGTTTGAACCTTCCAGGAAAGGAGATGGTTCCAACGGTTTCACCAGCGGGTGGAACCTATGATCATACAGTAGTGGTTACACTTACCACGCCATGCACTTCTTACTACACACTCGATGGAAGTGATCCACGTATTAGCGCAACTAGAAAAGTCTATGATAGCCCATTTGCTGTTACAAGGACATCAGTTCTGACAGTGGCAGGTTTGTGTGAAGGGATCGTCCTGCCCACGCCGACTCCAATTCCAGTTCAGGATGGTCCCTGGGACCCAGTTGAGCAATGGAGTCTGTCCTTTAACCCGAATGGGGTGTGGCGTTATGAGGATGGGAATGGCAACCTTTTAACAACACCAAGTAATGAATGGAATCTTCCAGATTTTCCCTCTGGTATTCCGGGCTGGCTTGGTCCCTCTGGTCTCATTCATGCTGGGTGGGCGGTCAGTAATGGACATCATGGTGGTGAAGTTGCTACCTCAATCTCTCCCCCGAAGGATTGGCCCGAGGGGACATTGGGAACTCATGGACCAACATACCTCACATGGACAAGCCCGATCAATGGAAATATCTCAATACTCGGTTCGTTCTGGAAAATGCGTGACTGGATCACTGCCAGTGGTGCTTACCCTGGAAATGGCAGCCCAAGGCCGTGCCCTATCTCAATTCTCAAGAACAAAACTGTAATCGAAGGACCATATACTTTATCTGAAACATCATCAGAACCAGGGAAATCATCTTCAAATCCTGCTGTTATGCAAGCGCAGACAACTATTTCGTCTGGCGACAAGATCCGTATTGAAGTTGGTGGAATTGACTTTGTTGGAATGGAGTTTGTGATTTCACAGATTAACAAACGTACAACCAAGGCTTATAATAAGATAATTTCTCCGGATTCAGGAGAATGGACAGATCTGCTCCAGGTTCAGTACACAATAACATCAACGCCAGTTCAATCAAATGTGAATTCCTGGATCGGTTACGAATAATACCAGAATAGTGGACTATTGTTGTATATCTTGTTAACACGTCAATATAAGATGTTTTTAAGCAAAAGGAGTATGTTATGATAAAGCCAATTCAGTCGTTGGTGAATATTGAAAGACATTGGAAAATTCATGGTCTCTTGGCGTTCATGTTATGTTTGCCCATATGCGGCGCAACAGAACCATCTCGATTATTTCCAGCAAATCTAGAACAAGCAGAATGGTCTCTCTTTAAAGCTGAGGGCTATTCCTCTCCTGTTTCTGGTGTCATCTACCGTGGAAACATGCCTCGCCCTATCAACGGAATGCCATTAGGGGGTATCGATACGGGTTGCCTGGATATCGAGACAAGCGGGTCAATTGGATGGTCTACGATATTCAATCATTTACAGCCAAGAGGAGGACCTGTGAATGTCCCCTTTTTAGGAGTCAATATCGATGGGAAGACATGGCTTATGGCGGCAGGTGAAGGTAAACGATTGAATAATCCTAATGATACAGCGGAGGTTCCTACAATCATCCCCCTTAAAATAGAAGGTGTCGAGACTGTAAATTCAATTGATTATTGGGGGCATTATCCGATTCTTGATATGGAGTTCGACAGTGGTTGCCCCGTATCCGTTGGAATGCGCGCCTGGAGTCCGTTCATACCTGGGGATTCAGCTATTTCAAATACACCGGGGGCAGTTTTTGAAATCCATCTGCGAAATAATCTAAACATACCTCAGAAGGGAACAATTGCTTTTAATTTTCCTGGTTTTGGAAAACACCGGCCTCTTTTGGGGACAGCCGCTACAGCAAATGTTTCAGTACCGGAAAGACCTTATCTACCTGGATCACCCCCTTTCGATGGGTCTACTCTTCCAGAAATTGATCCACAAATTGCCCGCCCTGACCTGGGAGGTAATCATGGCGGAAGAATTGTAATCGCGGATCCATCCCTTGACGGACGTAATGAGATTCTTTTGGCTCTCAAGGATGGATTAACAAAAAGAGGATTCTTGATTTCATTTCAAAGGAATTCGGAAACATATGGAGGATCTATCGATGGAACTGGTGTCTACGACTTTGAAATTATTGACATCCTTTCCAATAACAGTCTCACAGCGATTGATGTAGAGGATATTGATGATGATGGTAAAGTAGAAATCATCGCTGGTTCGGAAAATGGAGATCTTTTCTGTTATAAACGAATAAGTTCCGGTTTTGATTCAAAGAATATCGAACCCCTCAAAAATTATGAACGAAAGAATTTAGTCTCAGGAAGGCCTAACGGATCTTATATCTCTGAAATCCAAGTTGGAGATGTGACAGGAGATGATAAAAAGGAGATTGTCTGGTCGACTGGCTGGAGAAATGAAGCAACGGAACCTTTACCAGGTGTTTATCTTTATGTAAATGGGAAATCAGAAATTTTAATAAAAGATTCTCAAGCAAGCTTTAATGGATGTGCGATTGGTGATTTTAATGGCGATGGAAACAATGAAATAGTATTTTCTTCGAAGGGAGGAATTTCACTAGAGCAGAATTATATCAGATTAATATGTTTTGATTCAGATGGTAAAATAAAACAAACAGAAACAGTCTGTCAGTTCGATATGGATCGGGGTCCCCAATGGCTTGTGAAGGGAGATTTTGATGGAGATGGACAGGATGATCTTCTTGCATCAACACTAAAACCATCGACTATCTGGTTAAAACGTGATAAATCGCCGATTGGAAACTCAAATGCATGGTCCCCTCCGGAAGAAGCATTCCCAGCCTACTTCCCTGGTTATAGTGAACCTATTGCTACCGGTTTGGATGAAAAACGACACGCAATTGCTGTTGGTCAAAACTACTCGACAGTCCTCAGAAGACAACCTGTTGAAGCTGGAGGCCCAAATCTTGGATGGAAAATAGAGAATTGGCACGAAGGTGGGTCATCAAACAGTATGCAGGCGGCCGCAATCGGCGATTTATCTGGTGATGGCTTATTCGATGTGATGTATTGGCATACAAGCCATGAGTTGGGAGGACGTACAACAAAAGATGTTGTCAAGCCCACAGAGGAAAAGGATGCTCAGACATCGTTACAAATCATACGAAATAATATTGTAAAAGATTTATTAGGCATATGTGTGACGGATAGGACATACAATTTAAGTTATGCTCTTGGCGTCATTGATGAGCCTAATCTTCGTATTGGAGGAGGGCTTGGAACAAATGGAGAAGCTTGGAGCTCAATTGATAAAAGTCTTCCTTGTGATGACCCTGAGGGTGGTGCCAGTATCGCAATTGATTTTGACCTCGATATTGGAGAAAACCAGACAATTCGATACGTTCTTTCTTGGTATGCACCCCAATGGAAAGGAAGTGGTGTTCCTGAATCTTCTGGAATCGAATACACGCATATGTACGCGAAGAGATTTGCTGACGCTCCTGATGTGGCAAGTTTCTTGGCAAAGAACCACGATAATATTTTGAAAAGAATCATTTCGTGGCAGGAAGCGGTATACACTGATAAAGATACTCCTGGGTGGCTCGCGGATTGCCTTGTGAATATACTTCATCTCATCACAGAATGTAGTGTATGGGGTCAGGTAAAAGATCCCATTCTTCCGATATTCAAACCAGAAGATGGTGTTTTTGGACTCAACGAGTGTCCACGCGGCTGCCCCCAAATTGAATGCATTCCATGTAGTTTTTATGGAAATATCCCGTTGCCATACTTCTTCCCGGATTGTGGTCTTTCGACACTCCGTGGCTATAAGAACTATCAATTCGAGGATGGAAGACCGCCTTGGATTTTCGGGGGTTGTACTGCTGGAAGCCCGCCATACAATATCTCGACTCCCGCAAAAGGATATCAAACAGTGCTTAACGGAGCATGCTATGTCGTCATGGTAGACCGTCATTGGAGAATTACTGGTGATGATTCAATTGTGCATGAGTTTATGGAATCCGTAAAACGCTGTTGCGTATTTTCGTTTAATCTTCGTCCTGAATATGGACCATCTCAAGTAATTGCCATGCCCACTGGAAATGTTGACACCGAATGGTTTGAGGCGCCCGAACCAGGATGGCAAGGTTATATTACACATGGTGGAGGAATCCGTCTCGCACAAGCGGCTATTGCACGCCGAATGGCAGAGCATGTTGGAGATAATGAATTTGTTAAAAAGTGTGATGATTGGCTCAATTCTGGTTCTGAAGCGCTTGAAAAATACCTTTGGGCCGGAAAATACTATTATAACTTTCATGAACCCGAAACAAATACGTTGTCTGATTTCGTATTTGGCTATCAACTTGATGGCGAATGGATTTCAGACTGGCATGGTCTGCCAAATAATTCTGTCTTTCCGGCTAAACGAGTTCTCACAACATTGGAGACGATCCGTAACATCAATTGCAAGCTTTCTGAATCAGCGGCGGTCAATTACGCCAATCCTGATGGAACTCCAGCCAAAGTGGGAGGTTACGGCCCATATAGTTACTTCCCGCCAGAGGCAATGATGCTTGCAATGAACTTTATGTATGAGGGCCAAAGAGAATTCGGAATGGACCTTCTTTATCGAACAATGAAGAACATTGTATGCAAATGGGGCTATACCTGGGATTCACCCAATATCATGCGTGGAGATAAGGATACTGGGGAAAGAACATTCGGATCAGATTACTATCAGGACATGATGCTCTGGGCTGTTCCAGCAGCAATGGCAGGACAAGATCTTACGGGCCCATCAAAACCTGGCGGACTTGTAGCCAGAGTGATTGCGGCAGGAAAATAGAAACCTTTCGTACCTCTCTTTTACAATAAAATCCGCACGGGAGAGGAGAATAAGCTTGTTTAAAGCGAAGTAAAACGTAAACACTTGAATTCTAAAAAGGAAACAAGGAGGCGTATATGGCCTTGATAGTCTTTTCACTTATCCTGATTATGACTTCATCTTTCCTATGCTCTGATTCTACACATGATTCTCCAAAAAATGCTGGATCAAACAGAAAAGTCTGGGATCTGTCAAAAGATTGGAGTGATACTCAGAATCCAAATGGGGTATGGATCTATGGACGGACTGAACGCGCAGGAAGTGGAGAATGGGGTTCGCCACTAGGATTTCATACTGACCAATGGGCTCCTCTTGGAATAGAATTTGGCATAAATCAGCCAGGATGGATTGATGGAAAGAACCATATTCCGGGATGGGGAAAATGCGCTCAGGATCCATCCATCGATTCGGGTTTGGATTTACGAAAAGGTGATGTTGTTAATGCAGGCTGGTCAATGATTCACTGGGTCAGTCCGTTTTATGGTGAGGTCCGCTTGACCGGAGCCGTATGGCGTGTCCGCAAATCCACTGATCCAAATAACAAAATCGATGTATGGATTCTTGAGAGCACGGGGTGGAATCAAAGCACGGACACTCGGCGTCATAGGGTTGCATTATTAGATTCCAACGCGACGCGAGAAAATCCTGTGAAATTCGATCTTTCGATTCCTGTTGAGGAGGAACAGGAAGTATGTTTGTTTTTTGGAACTGAGCCACCTTCTACCCCCTCCGATCTGGCTGGATGCAATCTGAGAATAGAAACCATAGAAGAATACAAAAGACCCCAGATTACACGTGACCACAAAGAATGGATAAAACCTTTCCCATCAAGTGGAGAAACAAACATTTCGATTCTAAAGAACCAAAATTGGGAGATCTGTTATTCTAGCCAAGAAACTCGTTACATTGAATCAATGATAGGAGATCGTTGGTTGGGACGTTATTGGACCTCCGATGGAAGATCAGATTATTATGATCGTTGGGCGAGCAATGCTTTCGAGATTGGTATCATTGAAGCACCAAACCAGACTGAATCTAACATACTCTCACGTGGATGGAGATGGCAGAAAGCATACGAAGAGAAAAGAAACGCAAAAGGAGCGCGTCATTATGTCGTAGAAATGACAAACACCTTAAAACCGATTCACTTAAGAATTCACACATTACTTGATGGAACTCCCATTCTAACACGCTGGCTTGAAATCACCAACCAAAGTGATAAATCTATCGCGATCAAGAACCTTACACCTTGGTGCGGTCGTCTTTGGAATCAGGATTCAAACTTTACGTTGTTCCATTCACTACGTTGTGATGGACAGTGGGAAGGATGGACGGGGTGGACGCCGCTCGAACCTGGCGAAAATATATTCCAAAATGACAGAGGACTGATGTATGATGATCCATTCTTTATTGTCCGGAATAGTTCACGGAATGAGTATTTCATCGGAGAACTCGCATGGCCAACCAATTATGAAATGTCTTTCCATCGAGACCAGGGAATTTCCTTCAAGATCGGACCAACGGCCAAAAACGCTTTAAGAGTTTTAGCTTGTGGGGAAACTATCCACACCCCAGCGGTCCACTTGGGTTGTGTAAACGGCTCATTCGATACCGCCGTACAAGCCATGCACGATCATATCCGCTTTTCAGTGCTTCCGGACCGCCCTAAGGGGCAGTGCTACCGGGTTCAATATCTCATGCCAGAAGACCAGGAAATGACTGTTTACCGGTCAACGGCATACAACGAAGAGAATGTAAAGAAGGCCATGGATGTTGCAGCCGCGGTTGGAGTCGAGCTTTTCATTGTTGATGGACCCACATGGGCTGAGGGGTATGGCAACTGGATACCAAAAAAAACTTGGTTTCCCAATGGATTCGAGCCCCTCTTAGATAAAGCAAAGAAAAACCGTTTGATATTTGGAGTATATGCAGAACCAGAGGGGGGACGTGGTGACTGGAGCCAAACAAGAGCGTGGAAAGAGAAACATGAGTGGTTCAAGACCGGTACTTTGCTCGATCTTTCACAACCTGCTGCCGTTGAATACATGCGGAATGAATGGACTCATATTATCGAAGATCTTAAGATTGGATTCTATCGTCATGATCTCAATACAGTTGGAAGTGGTGAAGGTTCAACAAGTATCCGTGATGGCTTTACAGAGTGTGATTATTGGCGTCATCAGGAAGCCTTTTATGGGCTTACAGAGGAAATGCAGCGGAAATATCCAGATCTAATCCTACAACAAGCATCCGGCGGAGGTACACGACTGGATTTGGATACAGTGGCTTGCTGGGACGAACATTACACAAGTGACAGAGCGGTGATGCCTTATCTCTATCAAATGGCCTCGGGACTAAGCACTTATCTCCCCCCAGAGATTCTGGTGACACCCAATGGGATGCAAGGATTCACCAATATGGACACTCTTCTCAGAGGCATCTATATGTTGGGCAACACCCCGATGATATTCAATGGGATCCTTCCGCGCACGGTGGAGGAGCTGACTCCCTCAATGAGGGAAAAGTTCATTCACAATAATCGTATTTACAAAAACTTTATACGTCCTCTCTTGAGTACTTGTAAGGTTTTTCACCACGTGCCTGTCAATGAGGCAGGTGGAGTCGAAAGCGGTCCCTGGTTCGCCATGGAGTTTACTTCATCAGATAAGAAAATGGGCTGGGCCACAATTATTCGCCTCAGTCAAGGAGAGCCAGAATCATACCAATTCACACCACGGGGTTTGGATAGAGGAAGAATGTATCATGTAACATTTGATAATACAGGAGAGACTGTTTCCATAGATGGATTTCAGCTTCAGCAAGGGGGAATAAAGATTGAGGTAGCAGGAGAACATGCATCAGAACTCATACTGTTTCAAGCACGTTAATGTTTATTACAGCTTTCAAGGGGGAATCCATGATGTTTTACAAGTATTATTATTCAGTTTATTATTCAGTTTATTATGGGTTGCAGCAGCTTTCTCAAATAACAATAAATACGTTGATATTAGAATTGATAAAGGAGAAGAGCACGAGGTACGTTTCACATCCGGTAAGACCATCTATGTAGAGGGACTGGTGAATGGCCAATGGGCTGGACGGTACTGGGCCGCCGATGGACGAATCAGCTTCCCATATTGGAAGTGGTTATCTCCCGCGTTTAAAATAGGAATCAAGCAATACCCCTCTGATACTACCACGACGATGGTTACTAATGGTTGGCAATGGATATCTTCAGAAGAAATATCCGATGTAACCAAGGGAGCACGACATTTTATCGTCAGCCTTGAAAATTCATCCGCCCAGCTAAGACTCCGAATACATACGAAAATTAGCGACGTTCCGGTTTTGGTCCGTTGGTTGGAAATCTCCAATTCTTCAGACAAGCCGATCGCTATAATGGAAATCTGCCCGTGGTCCTCAAGACTATGGGATGCACCCCCTTGTAAAATGAATGGACCTTATTCGATCAGCAGCTCTTTCCCTTGGATGTCTTTTTCTTGGAAAACTCTTCAAGATGGAATCACAACAATAGAAAACCAATATGCCAATGGATATGAAGATCCATTTTTCATGGCCCGAAGCGAATATGGAGGTGAATATTTTATATGTCATCTTGAATGGACAGCAAATTACAGGATAAAGTTCCAATGTGAAAAAAATCCAGACAAGCCGAATGCGGGAATCGTATTTGAAATGGGACCCAGAGCGAAAGATGCCCTCCGTGTTATTTCAGCTGGAGAGACCATTACCACACCCAAAATTCATTTGGGGCATATAGCGGGGACGCTTGATGAAGCAGTCCAGGCCATGCATGAACACATCAGGCGATTTGTACTGCCACCCCGGGAAACAGCAAAGGCATGGAGGATACAGTATAACACACCTGGAGACCAGGGATATTTTACGGGGGATCTATTCAACGAGGAAAATATCAAGAAGTGTATCAATGTGGCGGCAGAAATTGGATCCGAGCTGTTTCTCCTAGACTGCCCATGGTATGACAACTACGGAGAATGGGTTCCATCTCCCACAAGATTCCCGAATGGAATTCGGCATTTGGTGGAATACTCCCATACCAAAGGTATGCTTTTCGGATTACAAACCGAAGTCGAGGGTGGACGATGTGATTGGTCAAAGTCAACTGTCCATCGAGAGCATCCTGAATGGTTTGCGGATCAAAACATCATGAAACTCTATCAAAAAGAACCGGCTGAATATATGGAAAAAGAATTAAGGCGTGTGATTGATACTTATGGACCAGACTTATACAGAAATGAATTTATCCCTGACAAAAGCAAACTCTATGACACCAAAGACAGTCCTTTTTACATCACGGATTGGATGTCTGAAGAGCGCGAAGGATTCCAAGAAAGCTGTTTTTGGAGGTACTACGAAAATTGGTCAGATATTTGGATAAATCTCAAAAAGCGATATCTGGGATTAATTCTTCAACAGTGTGCCAATTGCGGGACGCGCGAAGATTTAGGGACAGTATCGTTGTTCGATGAAACGAATACCTCCGAAGGTCCGCCACAAACCATGATCGGACTTCTGGCCGGCAAAACTCTATGCATTCCTCCCGAGATCATTGAGGTAGGATATGGAACCGCGAAAGAACGAGGACCACTCGACACATATTTACGAGTAAACTACACACTCGCAATGCCTCAACATGTGACTGGAATCGCTCCCACGGTGGAGGAAATGTCCCCAATTGTGCGTGAGCAATGCCTTCATTATGCTGAAATATATAAGAACTTTGTCCGTCCTATTCTCCCAGTAAGCCGTGTATTCCATCATAGTCCCTCATTCCTCACAGGGGAAAGTCCCTGGGAGGATCCATGGTTCGCCATGGAGTATGCCTCGCCTGATGGAAACCGTGCTTGGGCCACCATTGTTCATCGTTCTCCTTCACCGAGCAATGATTATCTACTCAAACCACGAGGACTCAGACGTGATCGCGATTATCAGGTTACTTACGATAGCACGGGAGAAAAGATCACTCGCAGCGGTCTCACGCTGGTAGAGAATGGAATTAACCTCCGTCTGGAAAGTGTCATGTCCTCAGAGCTGCTCATTTTTGAAGCCGTCTCAGGTCCATAACTGGAGATCCAATTCTCAATTCAATGAAGGATTGTCAAATAATCGATCTAGGAGATATGGACAATCACACTCAAAAAAAAAGGAATCTCCAAGGCTTAAGGCAAGGTGAAGAAGGTCATGAAGGTCCTACAAAATTAATTCCCTCTTTGACAGCTACCGAACGGATGAAGGCTTCAGCTTGATCATATTCTGCTTCAGTTTTCAAATGCTCCATCATCACCGGTATATCAACCTCCAGCTTGCTAACCTCGCGCAAGAAGGCTCCGTAGTCCAAGTTCCCAGTTCCTGGAAGGCATTCGCTGAGGTGAACTGTGGCATCCTGTGAAAGGATAATGTCCTTGGCATGGCAACTGCGAATCATTGATCCAAGGCGGTTTACAAAATCGTGGATGATCTCTCCGCTGGAGTAGTATCGCTGGGGACTGTTGATCAGATTGGTGGGATCGAAATGGACCGCGCAATGTTTCCGGTCGATGGCATGAACCAGATCGGCATAAGATTGAACCGAGTCTGGGTACATCCATTGCATTGTCTCTAAAGTATAGAAAGTGCGTGAGGGTTTGACAGCATCGATGATTGATCGCGTGGTCTGTACGATCAGATCGAAAGTCTCGTGGGTCAGGTTGAGTGGGTGGTGTCCCGCCCATTCTGGTCCGCGTGAACCAGTGATATTCACACAACAACGTGCACCGATCTGATCGGCTAAAGCAAGTTGCTTCTTGCAGTGTTCAATGGCTTCATTGCGTTTTTCCGGATTGGGATCATTGGGATTGCTCCAGGCTCCCACCTCGGCGATAACAAAGTCAGCATTCTGAGCGGCCTTGGCAAAGGCTTGGATCGTCTCTTGGTCCTTGTCAGCGGAGACAGGACAATACGCCGCCGAGTATCCCTTCGCCTTCAGCGCCTCGATCCATTTACCAGGGTCGGAACAATCCACAAACAAGGGTCCACCAAAACGCATGGGTTTCCTCCTCAGTTCGATTGACAGCTGTAGCAACATGTGAAAGATACCGCTTTCGAACCAATTCTCGAATGGGGGTCCCTCCTTTTTCTCCCGGTACAACACGTTAAGATCAAAGGAATTCAGAAAGGGGCTAATGATCTGATGTCATCCTCCACCATGCCTGCTTTTACCTCCACACTCTCACAAACCGATCAAGAGACCTTGCTTCGCTTCCTGAACGAATCCGGCGCGCTTTTGACCGGTCATTTCCGTTTAGCCAGCGGTCTTCACAGTCCAAACTATCTTCAGTGTGCCTTGCTCCTGATGGATCCGGCGCGAGCCGAGTGGTGTGGACAGCGGTTGGCGGTGATGGTCTCTCATCTCGGGGCCAAGTGGGTCCTTTCCCCGGCCTTGGGAGGAGTGGTGATCGGACAGGAACTGGCACGTTGGCTGGGAGTCCTGCATATGTTTGCTGAGAGGAAGCAGGGAGAAATGTCTATCCGGCGTGGATTTATTGTTCCCGAGGGAGAGCCTTTCGTGGCTGTCGAGGATGTCATCACCACCGGTGGATCGGTGTTGGAGGCCGCCAACCTGGCTCGTGACGCAGGCGGGAGGTTGGTGGGGATCTGCTCGATCCTCAACCGGACTGGGAAGGAGAGACCCTTTGGAGAGGAAGTCCCTTTTTCAAGCCTGCTTTCGGTGCATTTTCACACCTATAAGGAGGAGGATTGCGCATTATGTAAAGCGGGAGTGCCACTGGATACGCCGGGGACGAAAAGAGGTTAGGAACTATTGTTTTTTCTTTCAATCAAATGAAGTCTTTTTGTAAAAAACTACTGAAGAGGCTTTCGGACCTTAATTTTGTTGTCTTCAACTAAAACCGCGCGGTTTTCAAAGGTAGATAAATTACAACTCTCAACGAAACTCATAACGAGGCGGTTTATCCATATCTGACCTCGTGTCTTCCCTTGGAAGAATATGATACCTGGATGAGACCTAGGGGGATGTTTTCTCAAGTCGGAGAACTTAATGTCCTGAGTAAACAATAGACGTCTCTCATTTATAGCAGCAGTTCCATCGACGGTTTCATCTACACCATCCTTTGAGGAAATCGATTGGCTCTTCCCCTTGTCTCCTCATTCCCGCCCCGCACTGCTTGAATTGACGGGTGAATGATTGGATACTTCCTATTGGAGAATATGTTGACAGCCTATCCGGCGGAAGGAACGGACTTATGTTGAAGCAGGAAGAGATGATTGTCGGTCGAAGGAACTTCGAGAAGGCGGCCTCGGTCTATCCAGTGTGGAAGGATGAGGATTACCCCGCCAGCCGTACCAAACCGCTGGAGGCAGCCATCATTGGGACCGGCAATCAAGGGCGTGTTTTACTGGAAAATGCCAACCCGGCGCACATCACCATTAAAGCCATGTGCGACCTCCGTCCGGATCACCGGGAGCTCGGTAAAGCCCTTATTATGGAACGCTATAATCCGGATGTCCGCGTCTATTCGGATGCCGACAAGATGCTCTCCGATGGTGGTTTCGAGGCTGTGATCGTCGCCACCCCGCTACATACTCATGCTTCCCTCACTTTGAAATGCCTCAATGCCGGGAAACATGTGCTCTGCGAGAAGGTCATGGCATACACCATCGAGCAGTGCGATGAGATGATCAGCACCGCCGAGAAAAACAACCTGATTCTCGCTATTGGCCACCAGCGTCACGCCAACCCCCTCTATCTTCAGGCGCAAGGATGGGTCGATCAGGGGGTGATTGGAGATGTCTACTATATCCGCTCTCTATGGCACCGCAACAATGAATGGCGCAATCAGCCCGATTGGCAGGACCCTGTCTTTAAGGAGGCCTGGGATCCGACCCCGATTAACTGGCTCCGCAAAAAGATGCCCAAACTCAAGCCAGAGGACTTTGAGGCGATGAAGATTGT
>CAZORO010000001.1:19469-40140 GCA_964581845.1 uncultured bacterium | reverse complement strand
GAATGCGCTTTTCTTTGAGTATATGCGGGAACGGGATCCGGAGTTCGATTGGACGAGGTGTGGCTATGAGAATCCGGACCAAATGGCGAACTGGCGTCTCTACTCAAAGTTCTCCCATGGTCTTATGTCCGAGCTGGGCAGCCACCAGATCGATGCCGCCAACTGGCTCTGGAAGTCGACTCCTGAAACGGTTTGTGGAGCGGGAGGTATCTTCCATTACAAGGATGAACGGGATGTTTTTGACCATGTTTTCGTGACATTCCATTACCCTGACAACCGCACCCTGATGTTTTCCTCGGTCACCACCAATAATTTCGACAACTACTACGATCAGATCATGGGAACCATGGGGACGATTTACCTCACCGGGGAGTGCGAGGGGATGCTTTTCAAAGAGGGTGAAACCCGTACCACCGAGGTGACTATTGGCAAGGACATAAAGACCGATAAGCCAGTGCTCATGACCGGCCCGTCAAACCTCAAGCCGACTGGTGGACTGCCCCCGATGGATGGATCCGAAAGATTCATTGCTTATGGTTATGAAATCACCCGTTTTGCGGAGGCGGTCCGCACTGGGAATCCCGCGTTGGTTGCCTGCAATGGCCGGGATGGACGCAAAGCCGCGATTGCGGTTTTCGCCTCCAATGAGGCCATCCGGACCAACATGGTCCAACCCTGCAGCCCACCCGATGTGATCGCGGCTGGACCAAAACTACAACAACAGTAAGCCAGTGAGGTCAGTACCCGCTGGAAATAAAACTCCTACGGACATGATCCGAAGGAGCTTAGAAGACAAGGGAGAAAGTGATGCCTGAGAAGGAAAGACTGGTCATTGGTCGTAGAAATTTCATGAAGGCGGCGGCGGTCATACCTGCCGTGGGCGCCTACGCCTATACCGCATTGAAAGCCAGACCTCTTCAGGCTGCCATCATCGGAACTGGTAACCAAGGACGGGTCCTCCTGGAGAATGCCCATCCCAGCTACATCAACTTCACTGCGATGTGCGATTTCCGTCCCGATCACCGGCTCTTCGGCCAACAGGTCATACAAGACATGTACAATCCCAAAGTCCGTGTTTACAAGGATGTAGACAAGATGCTTTCCGATGGAGGATTCGAGGCGGTTATCATCGCGACTCCACTTTGGACTCATGGCCCCCTCACCGTGAAGTGTCTGAATGCGGGGAAACATGTCCTGTGCGAGAAGACCATGGCCTACTCGATTCAGGACTGTGATGACATGATCCGCACCGCGCGAAGGAATAACCTGATTCTTGCGGTTGGCCATCAGCGTCATGCCAATCCTCTCTACCTCCAGGCCAAAAAGTGGGTTGAGGACACGGAGACAGGGATCGGAGATGTATACCACATCCGTTCCATGTGGCATCGGAATAATGAATGGCGGAATCTTCCCGACTACCAGAGTGAAGTCCTTAAAGAAGCATGGGGTCAAAAACCCATCGATTGGCTCCGCAAGAAAATGCCCTCCCTGAAACCCAAGCAGTTCGAGGCCATGCCCTCCCAAGAAAAGATCGCGCATTATTTCGATTACATGAAAGAGGCTTCAGGCGATACAGAATTTGATTGGGTCAGCAAGGGATATGAAACCCCCGATCAGATGGCCAACTGGCGTCTCTACTCGAAGTTCTCCCATGGGCTCATGAGTGAGCTCGGCAGCCACCAGATCGATGTGGCAACGTGGTTTTGGGGGTCGGCGCCCATATCCGTGTGTGGAGTCGGAGGTATCTACCATTACAAAGATGAGCGCGATCTGGCCGATCATGCCTATGTGACCTTCCGATATCCCAATGACAAGGTATTCACCTTCACCGCAATCACCACGAATGCCTTCGACGATTACTACGACCAGATCATGGGCACCAAGGGCACGATTTTCCTCACCGGGGAATCGGAGGGGATGCTCTCCAAGACTGAAGAAGCCAAGGCCGAGGAAGCCAAGAAACAGACTCAGGTGGGAGTGACCAAAGGAAAAGCCTCCAAACCAGCTTCCATGACCTATGAATCAGCCAAGGGTGGTGCAGGCAGCGCGATTGGCGATGGCAGGGACCGTTTCAAGGCTTATGGCGAAGAGATTATTAAATTCACCGAGGCGATTCGCACGGGTGATCCGAGCCGTGTAGGTTGTACAGGCGAAGCTGGACGTCAGGCAGCAGCGGCTGTCTTCGCGGCCAATGAGGCCATGAAGACAAATGTGGTCCAGACCATTAGACTTGATCCGGTCGCGTTAGCCTGAGGTTTTAATTTGTTCATGGAGCCTCTTGGGGCGCCCCTTCGCCCTGTGGGAGAAGGGGGGAGGGGGATGAGGTCACTAGGACTTCAACACAATCCCTTTGTCACGAGCCGCCAAAACCCACACACGGACCATGTCAAGCCGTGGTGAGCGGAGTGATTTCCTATCCGCCAGTTGAACGATAGAGCGGTGGAGTGTTTCCGGATCCTGGACCGCGAGATCGGATACAGTTCCCACCCCAGCTTGTTTGAGAAGCCAGCCATGAACTGCTCCAATACCCTTGAAAGAGTATAAAGAAGCCTCCTCAAGCAACCCTTTGAATTGAGCTTCGTCCATCCCCAGACTAGAGCGTATGGCCTCCCCACGGGCCGGGATACTGGATTCGCGTACCAACCGGATAGGACGTTGGATTCCCAGATCCTGCAGGGTTGTGAGAGCCTGGGGGGGAAGGCCTGGAAGATCCTCCAAATCGAGCCGTTCCGAAGCGATGTTCACATGGCGGACACCAGCAAGGACCGTTCCGCAGAAAAGCAGCTGAATGGGGATCGACCATAGGAAGGCTCTTCGTGGAAAACCCTGACGGTGGGGAAGTCTGAAGTTTACATCGGATGGATTCTCCCAGGTTTCATTGTTCAGAAACCAGAAGGCGAGCATCCCATATACAGCCATCCCATCCAGAACCAAGGCCGGGAAACCCATGAAACCAAGCAGAGGCATTTCAAAGAGCTTGAAATTCTCTAACCCACGTACCGTGTAGATCCATTTCTGTGGAGCAAAGAAGTTCATCGACTCCCAATAACCACCACAGATGAATCCCGCCAGGAGCAATCTCGCGACTAAACCGAAGTCGCGTTGTTCAAAATCCCTCAGTACTGAACGTGCTCCGCGGCGGTAATTCCAAGGGTCAAGAAGGAACGAGACACTTCCCCACACCAGTGGGGCCAGGTAAGTGGAAAAGACAAGCGAAAGAGTGACCATGGTGGCCCCCACACACTGGACCGCATAACTCACCCAGACGGGTAGTTTACCGGGTCTACCTTTCCATTTCCGGAAAAGGTTGAGGGAGGTCAACAACTCGTAGGTCTCAAACATTCCAATCAGGACGGTAGAAAAACAAACCACCGCGAAAAGGAAACCGAGTGGAATGCTCTTATAAACTCCGACATAGTACCAGTTCTGATAACGCAGGTTGAGTAGTTCAAAGAAGTACCAGAAGGTTACTGACCACATGAGCATGGGCAGGACATGATGCCGCCGCCTAGTCAGAAGAGAACTGCCCCTCCTGAGAGCAACAACTCCATCCAGAATGAGGATGAACCCCCACCAGGCGAATGCATAAAAGGGTTGCGCAATCCAACCGATGTCCTTCCAAAGCCCCCAGACTCCCACTGAAAGAAGAAGAACACCAATCAAAATGGGATACAGCCCCTTTTTCGGTTGTGTCACTGATAAGGATGGAGTGTCGATAGAGATAGAGGTCATGTGTATTTGCACCAATCAGGAATTAAAGTCATATTTTACTCAGAGAAATCCAGATAGCGGAAGTGGATCAGTCCTGCCGCAAAGGTGGTTAGCAGGTAGATTGATAGGAGAACAGTGCGTGGGAGTATCTCCTCCCAAGCGATTTCCGGGTAGAAAACATACACCCAGGCCTCCATTGCACTGGTGAAGAGATAAGGCCTGATGGTGCTGAAAAGAGTCAGCCATTCAATGTTTCCCAGTCCCTGAATAATGTAACTCGCGAAGAAGATCAGGAGGCTGGTGGCCATGGCGGTGTGTGTGTTCCGGAATACCAGACTGCAATAGAATGCGATGGCTCCGGTGGGCAGCAGGAGAAAGGTTAAAAGACCTGCGGTGAAAAGAAGACGGAACACACCCTCACGAAAGCTGAGGATGGATGCCTGGCTGCCATCTAAGAGGTCGAAAATTCTTGGCGATGCCAAAAAGTCATGGATTCCAAACAAGACACACCCCGTTAACAGGGTGAAGCCGACAAAGAAGATCACAACCGCAAGAAGTGCTCCAGAAGAAGCAATAAACTTCGAGATGAGCAGGGAATTCCGTGACACAGGTCTTGACAAGATTCCCCACAAAGTCCCGCCCGCCCTTTCCCCAGCCACCTGGCCGGCAAAGATCATGGCCGCTAGGATTGGAAGGAAAACATAGTAGGTTGCGTTGACGATGAGCCGGGTAGTGTTGATGGAGTTCAAGACTAACTTCAAATCGAAATCACCCCGCCGTGCTACCATAGTAAGGGGATTCCGGTCCTGGAACAGGAAACCTAGTTGCAGCAGGAACGAGAACGCCGCGAGAGCGGCAACCGCCAACCCCAATCTTCTCTGGTGGAGGATCTTGTAGATCTCAATCCGCAGGATCTTCTCCATCCCTCTTTTCCTTTCCACCGGTCAGCTGCAAAAATATCTCTTCGAGGGAGACCTTGCCACGTGCCAGTTCCGCGACCTCGAACCCTGCCTCGACAAGCATTCGATTCGCTTTAGCTGATTCCTCATCCGTGGGTGCTTGAATACGGATCACTCCATTGCTGCCAGGCTCCACAGTGAAACCACCTGCCACCAGGAAACCCATCGCCTCTATGGGATTGGTACAACTCACCAAGACATATTCACCTGTGGCAAGCAGTGGTCCGACCGCACCCTCATACAGCATCTCTCCCTGATGGATGATCCCCACACGGTGGCAGACTTGCTCGATTTCATGCAGACGGTGACTGCTGATCAGGACCGTGATTCCTTCGTTCGACAACTGACGCAGGATGTCCCGCAGGTTTCTGACCCAGAGAGGATCGAGGCCGTTCTGTGGTTCATCCAGAAGCAGAAGACGGTTATCGGGAAGGAGGGCTTGAGCGATCCCCAGACGCTGTTTCTGGCCATGCGAGAGAGTTCCCGCCGCCTGTTTCCACATTTCCTTCAGGCCGAGGAGCTCAAGGGCTCGTGCAATCTGCTCCTCTGTTACCGGACCGCTGAGACTCGCGAAGAGACGGAGATTCTCCACCACGGGGAGGTGGTCATAGATGTAAGGATTATCGAGCATGGCCCCCACACCCGCCAAAGCATCCGCTTTGCCAGTCTGTACACGGTGGCCATTCAACCAAGCTTCGCCATCATCGGGCCAAATCAGGCCTAGCAGCATCCGGATCGTGGTGCTCTTGCCAGCCCCATTCTCACCCAGGAAGCCATAGATCTCACCCTCCTCGATGGACAAACTGAGGTTGCTGACCGCAGCACGTTTCCCGTAGAACTTGGTCAGTCCCTTGGCCTCAACGGCTTTCATATTGGGTTTCCCGGCGGCTGCGGATGATATCTCCCTCGCTAAGGGTACCATTGGTGGGGGTGTAGTGGATTAACCTACCGGTGAAAGCATTGAGGTTGATGTCTTTGTCAGGTCCGACCGACAGCAACACCCACTCCCCGTAGATTCTTTGGAAAGGGATATCCGCTCTATCATTGATGAGGGTGGAGAAATACTGGTAGTTGCCACTGGTGAAAGGGTCTTTGGGCAGTTCGGTGACATACCGCCGGGGCGAAGTGAGAGTGGGGAGGGTGGCAAAGATGCCCAGCTCGATCTCCAGATCTCCGAGATCGGCGAAGATGCTCTTGGGGTATTCGGGATGGTCGGTTCGGTAGTGTTCCAGCGCGTGGGCGAGGACCCGCAGGTCCCCTTGAGCGCGCGCCACTTTGGCCTGTACCAAGGCATTCAGAAAATGGGGAAGCGCGATTCCTGAGAGGATCATCATAATCCCTATCACCACAAGCAGTTCAACCAAAGTAAAGGCTCTTTTCATGGTTGCCTCTCGGCTGGGGTCCTTCCGGTCCTCTCACGGATACGTTGATCCCGTTCCTCGATCATCATGCGGAAATCCTCGCGTTGGCTGGGAGTTAGGATCGACTCCATTTGTCCGCGCACCTTTTCGGCCAGTTCACGCATCTTCTCACGGCGTTGCGGAATGTCCTCACGCTGCAATCCGGCCTGGTTGGCCACCATGGCTGCGCTTTTCACCAGACTTTTGGTGTCCACCGCCTGATGCTTATCCAAATCAAGTTTGTCTTCCATCAGGTCCACCATTGAATCGAGGAACTGGTCCGCGCGTTCAGCCCTCTGTTCCGGTGCAAGGGCCCGCCACTCCTGGGTCCAGGCATCGATGGTTTTTTCGCGTTCAAAAGGATCCATTTTGTCTAGCGCGACAAGATCATAGGGATTATCGCGGCCTTCACCGCGCAGGTACTTGAACCAAGGTAGAAAGGACAATGCGAATATAGTCGTGGAAGCGAGTAAGAAAACAAGCAAGAGTGAACCGATCAGCTTGTTTCGCCGTTCGACGGCGGCGGATCGTGTTGGCATCCTATCCTCCCATTACATCCTACCTGATCGGGAACGGTTTACGAAAGAGGGACTCTCCCGGCGGCGGCGTGATTCGACTGCGTGTGCTTCCTGACTTGAGAGGCAGTATGCTCTACCATCATCCACATTATGACACCTGACCAGCCTAATATACTACTCATTTGCAGCGACCAGCATACCCCAGGAGTGACTGGTTGTTATGGCAATCCTCATGTACAGACCCCTCACTTGGATGCCCTGGCGGAGGAGGGGGTGACCTTTGATGCGGCTTATTGCTCTTCGCCTGTGTGTGTTGCCTCCCGGCTTTCCATGCTTACCGGGAGATATCCTTTCCGGATCGGAGTCTGGGGGTTGGCCGACACCATCCTATCCACGACCCCTACTTGGCCTGTACCCCTCTCCATCTCTGGTTGGGAGACCATCATCTGCGGGCGGATGCACTTGGTCTATGGAGACCGGAATCATGGATTCGAGCGGCGGCTTTGTGGAGATGCCTATCCCACCATACGGAACAACTTCGCCTATTGGACAAAGAAAGAACCGGAAGTCACCCGGGCTGGCCGTGTGATTCAGGAATCAGGCTTGGGAACCGCACGTCACGATGCCGAGGATGCTATAGCGGAGGGATTTGCCCTTAAATTCATCCATGGACTGAATCCATCCAAACAATCGCGTCCCTTCGCGATGTGCACCGGCTTTTACCGTCCCCACACTCCCTTCCTCGCGCCTCCTGAACAGGCGGCTCTGTATGAGAATATGGATGTGGAACTGGAAGGGACTCAGGAAGACCTGCCGCCCTTCTACCGCTCTCTTTTCCGCTATTTCGGCCTTGAGGCGGATCCTCCTTCTCCCGAAGATTGCCGGAGAGCAATTCGAATGTACTATGCCATGGTAACCGGTCTGGACCGGCGTGTGGGATTGATCTGCAATGCGCTCAAACAGCGGGGATTATGGGACAACACGATTGTTATCTATACCTGCGATCATGGCGAGATGCTGGGCAGGCATGGCCTCTGGTTCAAGGGAGCGCTTTATGAAGAGTCGGCCCGTGTACCTCTCATTGTCCGTATCCCCAAGAGCGCGCGTAAAGGGTCGCGGGTCTCCGAGCCAGTCTCCCTTGTCGACCTTTTTCCAACCTTCTGCGAGATCGCGGGAGTCGAACCTTATGAATTCCTGGATGGCATCAGTCTCATGCCTACCTTGAACGGTGGTTCTCTTCCTCCTGGACGGCCAGTTTTCACTGAGTACTCTGACTATGGGATCCACACACCGACACGTATGGTGAGGAAGGGGAACTACAAGCTGATCTTCGCTGATGGGTATGATCCCCTTCTCTTTGACTTGGCCGCCGACCCTCGTGAGCAGAACAACCTTGCGGGAACCCCTGGCCTGAAGGCGATGGCTGACTCTCTCCTTGCGGAAGTTTTGAAGGATTGGGATCCCACTGAGATTAGACGGCGTGTGCTGGCCAATCAACGCAACCGTGACCTGTTCTTATCCGCCGAGGAAGCAATCCGCGAGGCAACCGGCACTACTGGGTTTCCCTGGAGATAATACTCATCTCTCGACAAGATCATGATGAATATCAGGATGCCGGCCACTTCCATTTTCAAATCACTCAGTATTGTTATCCCCACCTACAACGAGGACCAGACCATTCTTTCGGTTATTGAAAAGGTGCGTATGGTGCAAATCCCGTTGGAGAAGGAGATCATCATTGTGGATGATGGTAGCACCGATGGAACCCGCCATCTTCTGACTTCTCTGGAGGGAGACCCAGGAGTCAAGGTGATCTTTCAGGATAAGAATCAAGGCAAAGGAGCGGCGCTCAGACGCGGTTTCCAGGAGGCCTCGGGAGACATCATCCTCGTTCAGGATGCGGATCTGGAATATGACCCCGCCGAGTATCCCCATCTCCTCCAGCCGATTCTTGATGGTCATGCCGATGTGGTATATGGCTCACGCTTTATGTCAGGTCCAAGGCGCGTGCTTTTTTTCTGGCATGCGGTGGGGAATAAACTCCTGACCCTTCTCTCGAACATGTTCTCGAACCTGAACCTGACCGACATGGAGACTTGTTACAAGGTCTTCCGGCGCGAGGTCCTGGATAGTTTCGATCTCAAGGCCAAACGATTCGGAATCGAACCGGAGCTGACCATCCGGCTTGCCCAGAGGAGATGGCGGATCTATGAGATCCCAATCTCATACCATGGGCGCGGCTATGAGGAAGGGAAGAAGATTGGTTGGAGGGATGGTCTTGCCGCGATCTGGACCATGATCCGTTGCGTGCTCACCCATGGGGGGGGAAAACAAGACATTGGATATGAAACCTTGATCCGGATGGAGAACCTTTCACGTTATGCTGCATGGCAAGCCGGTCTGATGGGCCCGTTCGTTGGCAAGAAGGTCCTTGAGCTGGGGGCCGGGACCGGGACCATGAGCGATCACTATGCCGCCGCGGACCGGCTCTGGTTAGCGGAGGTGTCGCCTTACTATTTGGACATTCTGAACAGGCGCTTCAAATCCTTCTCGAATGTAACCATCTGTCATTTGGATCTCGAGGCCCCAATCCATCCAGCCGAACTGGATGATAAACCCGATTTAGTTGTTTCGACTAATGTGATTGAACACATCCGCAACCATGAGGCCGCCATCCAGTTTGCCTTTGATTGCCTTTCTCCGGGTGGACGGATCATTCTCCTTGTACCGGCGATGCCATCCATTTTCTGCTCCTTCGATCAAGGTCTGGAACACCAAAGGCGTTACGATAGGAAGGGTATGGTTCGCCTTCTCGAGGGGGCTGGGTTCGAGGTGGAGGAGATCCGCTTCATGAATGTCCTGGGTGCGCTCGGTTGGTGGTTTAACGGAAAGGTGCTGAGGAGGAAGGTGCTTCCCACCCACCAGCTTCGCTTGATGGATCTGCTTCTGCCTTGGGTGAAGCTGGAATACTGTTTGCGCTTGCCGTTCGGATTATCGATCTTGGCGAGGGCTCGGAAGCCGGAAAAGTGAGAGTGCTGATTGCTCAGATTTCAAGTGATCTTTCACAGCCAAGAAGGCCATATACATTGCGTGGAGATCCATGCCCAATTCTTTTCGATTCTGCGCGGACTCAACAAACCCACCTATTCACTGTCCTTTCCTCCCTATGGCAGGTCCATATAGTATCTATGACATGCTGACCTATAAGTTCATGCAGGAGGCTTGAACATGAATGTTGGTATGGAGTATAGACCTCAATAACAAACAACCAAGCGTGGTGAGGATACCTTCTCACCACGCTGGATTTCAATATAAAAAAAGAACCCTGGGCCCAAAGGGTAGTATGATCCTAGAAGCCCGAGGACACCTTGGAAACGGAATCCACGCCTTCACGTGCCATGATGCCACGTAGGGTCGTTTTGATCGACTCAACATGTTCTGGTTTAACCCGGCAGATTGCTTCGAGGAGTGTAAACATCTCTTTGTCATCGATCTTCCAGCCAGCGGACTCAAGAGCCAGACGCTGTTCGAGCATGACCCTACCGGCTCCGCTGGGCCGATAATTAGCTTCCCGGGAGATCTTCTCCACATGCTCCGCAACGGGGACTTCGAGTGTGAGGTTTAACTGACAAGTCGGCTTTGGCATTTACTCTTCCTTTCTTTCATCCAGACATGAAATACGCTATGTGCGTAAATACAATACATGAAAGGGTTGAGCAAGTCAACTCTTTCTATCATTAAGTAGAATAGCGCATTCCCGATTAAAAGGGAAGAGGGAAAGAAATCGTTTTCTAAAAAAAAGATTTCTTGCCACCTCCCTCAATCTCTCCAAATAATACGAATCATGGCTTTTGGAGACGATCATCCGGCAAAATCCAAGGAACCATCCCTCTGAACCATCCAACTTCTGGAGAGAATGAAAACGTAATCGTTTACCACTCTGAGTTTCATTCACGTTTTTCTTGTAAGAAATCACCCGCTAACCGCATAATCAACTTACCGAGACCTACAGAGTAAGGTGATTCATACACAAGGGAACTCAATCCCATGCAACTCGATTTGTTTTTGTTTCAGGGTGCAGAATGACCTCATCCATGACACTCCATTCGGGTGACTCTTTAAGATCCTCCCCCCAACTCCGTGTAGAGCGGATAACACCGTCTTCACAGTGGGGGGGGTGTGGAGTTAACCTCCCCCCTGTTTGCCGCGAAGCCAAGGAGGTTTAAATCGTTGTCGTCTGAAGCAAACGGATTCTACCAAACGGTGGAGACTACGGATGGCCTGACCATTTGGAAGATCTCTGGTTTTCTTCAAGATGCGCGGACCCGAGAGCTCAAGGCGGTCCTCCAACAGATTCTTGAGAGTGGGAATGTCAATGTGATCTTTGATTTCGATGGGCTCAGGGCCATCGACAGCCGTGGTCTGGGATTCTTGATTTCGGTCCAAAAGGAGCTCAGGCTACGTAAGGGAAGAATGGTCATGGTACATCTCACGGCCCAATTCGCGGCATTGCTGGAGCTCACCAAACTTAACCGCATCTTCGAGGTATTCCTTGATATGGAAACCGCCAAGCGCAGCTTTGGAGGGGAACATCTTCGTGAAGCATAACTCAACTTACTTTGAGATCGGACTGATAGGGAGACACCACACTTGACACGGCGGATGATTTTCTGCTTCTACGTTTTTGGATTTGTCAATCAAAGCGCATTCTCTGCGGGGGAAGGACTGATTTCCCTTCCTGTTCAGGAGTTCAGACTCACCAATGGGCTGACAGTTCTTCTGCTCGAACGCCATCATTCTCCGGCCGTGGCTTGCCAAATCGGCTTCAAAGCGGGAACTAATAACGAACGAATCGGAATTACGGGCGCGGCCCACATGCTCGAGCACATGATGTTCAAGGGTACCAAAACCATCGGTACCCGTGATTACAAGGCCGAGATACCCATCATGGAGGAAATGGATCGTGTGGCCAATGAGATGCTTGATGAACGCCTCAAGGGAGAACAATCGGATCCGGCTAAAATTGAGAAACTGCTCCAACGCCTGAAGGAGCTTCAGGACCAGCAACGTCCCTATGTGGTGGGGAATGAGCTGGGGAGCATCTACAGGAGACAAGGCGGAAATGGTTTGAATGCCTATACCTCCGATGACTACACCAACTACATTATCCAACTCCCCAGTAACAAGGTGGAACTGTGGTGCTGGATGGAGTCGGATCGTATCTCTAATCCAGTTTTCCGGGAGTTTTATTCCGAAAAGGAAGTGGTGCGTGAAGAGAGACGGATGCGGATCGAAACCGATCCAGGAGGATCTCAATGGGAGCTCTTCAGCTCGATCGCTTTCCAGGCACATCCTTATGGCTGGATGACCATCGGGTGGGCATCCGACATCGAGAACTACCGTCACGCCACGATGCAGGAATTCTTCAAATGCTACTATGCCCCCAACAACGCCGTCATCGTATGGGTGGGTGACTTTGAAACCGATAAGGCCCTGGCGTTGATCCGCCGTTATTTCGAGCCCATTCCGAAACAGGATCCTCCGCCACCCGTGGTGACCATCGAGCCCGAACAGAAAGGTGAACGGCGGGCGGTTTTGGAGTTTGATGCGAATCCATTTCTGCTAATGGGGTGGCATACGGTAGCTCTAGACCATCCCGATCAGGCCCCCTTGGTGGTCATTCAGCAGCTTCTCTCCGAGGGGCGGACATCACGGCTCTATCAACGTCTCAGACAAGAGGAACAACTGGCCAGTAGTGTGGCAGCTTTCCAGGACACGGCCGAGTATCCCGGGATGTTTATTGTCGCGGCGGCTCCTGTCGAGGGTGTGACTTCCGAAAGGGTGGAACAGGTTCTTAGGGATCAGATTGCACGGCTCCATGATGAAGTTATCACGGACTGGGAACTTCAACGTGTGAAGAATCAACTGCGTGCGGATTTCGTCACTAACATGGAATCGAACTACAATCTGGCCCGGGATTTGACCCAATATGAATGCAAAAGGAATTGGAAACTCCTTTTTGAGGAAGATCTCAAACAGCAGGCAGTCACTGCCGAGGATGTTCAGCGCGTGGCCCGCAAGTACCTGATTCCCTCTAACCTTACTGTTGTGACACTCAAATCCACCACCATGAAGGACAAGTCCTGAAGAGCTTATCAGCTCATGAGTCTCCCGAAGGGATAATCACGTGAAGAAGAACTTGGTTCTATTGAAGGGAATTGCCTGCGTGGCCAAAGGATTGGTGCTCTTGGTCTTGATTCTCCCCTTGGGAATGGCCGCGGAGGATGAAAAGAAACCCAACCATCCCGGGGAGCTGAGCTATCCCCAAATCCAGTTCCAACCGCCACGTCCCGAACGGATCCAGCTTGACAATGGACTTATTCTCTACCTTTTACCAGATTCCATGATTCCCATGGTCCGTGTCAGGGGTCTCATCCATGCGGGCACCTTGTGCGAAACACGAGAGGAATCAGGACTGGCTTACCTGACAGCGAATCTGCTCCGGATGGGCGGTTCAACAATCACCTCCGCAACCGAGATGAACCGCCAGCTTGAGTATGCTGGAGCGAGTCTGGAATCATCCGCGGGCCGGGACTATGCCTCCGTCTCTTTACTGACCCTGACAAACGACAGAGAGATGGGAATCCGGTTCCTATCGGAGATACTCATCCATCCCGCTTTCCCGGAAGGGCCACTCCAGCAACGGAAGACTGAGATTCTTGATGGGATCAGACGGCAGAATGATGAACCTGCTGAGATAACACGCCGCGAATTCAGAAAAGTACTGTATGGAAACCATCCCTATGGTTGGGACACGCTGGGAGATGAAAAGAGCGTTCCCTCGTTTACCAGAGAAGACCTGATCCGCTGGCACCGGGCTTGGTATCACCCTGGACGGACAATCCTTTGCATCACGGGAGATTTCCAGCGGGACGAGATGCTCGGATTGATCCAAAAATACTTGGGAGAATGGCCACGTAAGGATGTCCCCATCAAATATCCCCAAGTAGAGCCGAGTCCCGCTATGGGGAAAAATTACTTCATTCCTAAGGATCTGAATCAATCCACCATCCGGATTGGCCATTTGGGGATTGTTAATAATAATCCAGACAAGGTCCCTCTTGAGGTGTTAAACTTTATATTGGGTGGCGGTGGTTTCTCTTCCCGTTTGTTTAACCGGGTGAGGACCGAATCTGGGTATGCGTATACGGTCGTATCGCAGTTTGAGGAATCCCTGTTGACAGGGCAATTCCTCGTATTCCTCCAGACCAAATCCGGGAACACCGCTAAAGCCACCCAACTAACCAAGGAGATCATCCATGAGATGGTGGTAGGGGAGAATATCACCGAAGAAGAGGTGGATCTTGCCAAGCAGGCCAAACTCAATGATTTTGTGTTTAAGTTTGAGACCCCCGCCAAGAGTGCCTATCTTAGGGCGGAGGTCGAGTTTTATGGACTTCCAGAGGATGATCTGGAGACATACCGCGAACGGCTCAGCGCGGTTACATTGGAGGATGTCAAGCGGGTAGCAAGGCAGTATCTGAAGCCAAATGATATCACCTTATTGATCCTAGGGGCACCCGAAATACGGGATGACCTCAAGGTTTTTGGAGAGTTTGAAGAGATTCAAATCGAGAAGGAGTAGTAAAGTAAAACAATGTCACCCCATGCATTAGCCACCAAACCCCAAGTCGATTACCGCGAGCTCTTGCAGGCCGTAGTGGATACCAGATCCACCGACCTCCATATCCGTCCTGGAGCACCCCCAAAACTCAGGACGAGTGGTGAATTGGTGGATTTGAATGATTACATCATCACTCCTGAGGATTCCGAATTCTTCCTGCGTTCGATAACGGATGAGAGTCAGTGGCACAGTTTTACGAACGACAAGGAATTGGATTTCGCCTATTCGTTGGATAAAGCATGCCGTTTCCGTGTCAATGCGTATTGGAATCTAGGCCAGATCGCGATTGCCTTCCGTCTCAACCGCTCTGACATTCTCGACTTCGAGAAACTCAACCTTCCACCTGTTCTCCGGGATCTTGCCCATCAGGAACGCGGGCTGATTCTGGTAACCGGAGTCACAGGTTCGGGCAAATCCACCACACTGGCCACGATGCTGGATTACATCAACCAGATCAGGGCCTGCCATATCGTCACCATCGAGGACCCGATCGAGTTCATTTACACGGACAAGAAAGCTCTCATCAGTCAGCGTGAGGTTGGTTACGACACCAGCAGCTTTGTTCGCGCTTTACGCGCGGCCCTGCGCGAGGATCCTGATGTAATCCTGGTCGGTGAGATGCGCGATGTGGAGACCATTCGTACCGCGGTGAACGCCGCCGAAACGGGACACTTGGTATTCAGCACATTGCACACCACCATGGCCGCGACCTCGGTGGAACGGATCCTCGGCTTCTTCAATCCTAATGAGCAGGGCATTATCCGTGCTCTTCTGGCCGAGAACCTGCGTGGTGTCATCAGCCAGCGTCTCCTTCCGAAGAAGGGAATGAAAGGGCTTATCCCTGCGCTGGAGATCATGATTGGCACCTCCACGGTCCGGAAGCTGATCTCCGAGAATAAACTGAGAACCCTCAACCAGGCCATTCAGAATCGTGAAGGTGGAATGCAGACCTTCAACCAGGCTCTCTTGGATATGATCAAGGCCGAAAAGATTGAAGAAATCGTTGGAATGAGGTCCTCCGACAACCCAGCGGCCCTCAGACGTATGCTCTTGGGCGGCGAGTCGGGCGGTGACTCGACTTCGATCCTGGGATAGAAACAAACAGAGCGAAACCAGCCCCCCTCCCCAAGCTCTCGCCCCCATGAGTGGAGGGAGCATTCTCTCCCCCCATGCGGGGGAGAGTTAGGGTGGGGGGATTCTGTGTGATCTGAAAAACTGTCTCCATCTCACTTAATACTGACCCTGACCCCCTCCCGGCTGCTCTTGTAGATCGAGGTGATCAGGTTGACTGATTCCCGTGCCACCTCCCCAGTCACGACTGGATCGCGTCCCTCGTTGATCGCGGCGATCATGTCGCGGATATGGTACTCATGCCCGGCGGTTGTGATGGCCTTTGGATCTCCATAACCTCCACCTTTGGCCTCGGGTATCTCCTCGTAATCGGGTTCGCCATCGATAAACATCTTCTTGATGCGGATATCCTCCAGCAGGATGCTCCCCTTCTCGCCATGGATCTCGATACGGGTTTCGATGCCGGGTTTGGCGCAGGTGGTGGCCTCGATGACGCCTTGCCCGCCACATCTCCATTGGACCACCGCATGACTGACATCCTCGACCTCGATCTGGTGGTTCTGGGTCGAGGCCAATGCGTAAACCCACTCAGGTTCCCCCACAAGCCATTGGATCAGGTCTACCCAGTGGACACCCTGATTCATGGTGGCCCCACCGCCATCGAATTCCCAGGTGCCGCGCCACTGGGCTGAGTCATAGTACTCTTGAGTCCTGAAGTACTTGATATAGGCATCAGCGATCAGGATGCGCCCCAGCTTCCCCTGGGAGATCACCTGCTTGGCCTTGCGAGGTCCCTCGAAAGTCCGGAATTGAAGCACGCCGCCCAGCTTCACTCCTGCCTGACGGCAAGCGGCGATCATCTTGTCGATGCGCTCGGTGGTCACCTCCATTGGTTTTTCACAGAGCACATGTGCTCCTGCCTGGGCTGCTTGAAGGACTGGGTCGAGGTGCCAACCGCTGGGAGTTGCTATGGTGACAACTTCGCAGCCTCCCTGCTTGACCAGCTTCTCAATGGAGTCATAGACCTTGAGACTGTGTTGTTCGCCGAACTTCCTGGCGGCTTCTGTGAATTTGTCATAAACCCCCACTACCTCCGCTCCCTCCACATTACCGATCGCGCGGCGGTGAAAGTCGGCGATTACGCCCACACCAATCAGTCCAAAACGCATGTCTTTGTACCTCCAGATGCAGCCTTTGGAAGTTGATTATGGGAAGGGGGAGAGAGATTGGCAACGGGGAAAAAGGAAACGGTCTGGTGTAGGCTATTGTATCAAAACACGTGATGAGCCATGCACGGCAGCCGCAACGCCACCGGCAACAAGGAAATCAACATCATTCTCAATAAGCACCTTCAAGAGGGAACTGAATTGGTTCATTCCTTATGTCTCGCCCTTTCGCCGGCCTCTTACAGTTCTTCCGCGAACCTTTGAAGTTCCATCAACCTGATTAACCGCTCCTCGGGTGTTAGTTTGAGGCTTTCATGGATAAGGGTGCGGTCAATATCCTTCTTATAGGCCTCGATGACGGGATCATAAGGAAATGGTTTAATCTCTTTGGCCGATGGAATTGGTCCTCACAGGGTTAACGCTAACCTTGATTTGGTTTTCCAATCACCCCAGAATACCCCCCGCTGTTTGAACTACCAACTCCACACATGCAGGGGGGAAGGAGATCCTGATGCCAGTTTACAAGAAGCCTCAACCGGGGAAGTTTGTTCCCGAGCATCCTGTCGAGAAGCATTTCCATGACCACGATGAAACCTGGATCATGATGGGAGGACGCTGCAAGGCGTATATGATCGGCCGCGAGGGAAAACGGGAGGAATTCATCCTTGAGGAGGGCGACATCTGGATGGTTGAGGCGGGGGTGGAGCATGGTTGTGATCCGCTTGATGAGGGTTGCCTGATCTTTCCTTTTTCCGGAACCATCCCTGTGGGTTCCCATAAACCGGGTCACTATTACATGGAGAAGGAAGGTTATATGCCGACCCTGCGTGTGGAGAAAACAGCCATCAGCCGTTATCCCGCCGCCCAAGGCAAACCTGTGGAGGGATGATCATGCGCACCATTGGGATCGAATATCCCGCCCGGGGCGAGATGGCCTTCCGCGAGCTCGGTCATCCCCCCGATCCGAAGGAAACCGAGATTCTCATCCGGACCTGTTTTTCAGGCATTACTAACGGAACCGAGCGCCATGCCCTGATGGCGGAGCATTTGTGGGGGCAGTTCCCCAGCTGTCATGGTTACCAGCATGTTGGGGTGGTTGAGAAAGCCGGCCGGGAGGTGAAGCAGTTCAGGGAAGGCGACTGGGTTTTCTTCGGCCATTATGTAGGGCATCGTGCCTGGAATATGATCGATGTGGCCAGCCCGTTGGCACTCCATTCAGAGAACCACCTGACAGTTCAATTGCCCAAGCAAGAAGATCCTCTCCAATATCGTGAATATGCCCTGCTGGGCGTAGCCGGTGTGGCGATGCGTGGAGCACGCCGCTTCCGGGTGGGTCCCGCTCAGAATGTGTGGGTGGCGGGTCTCGGTCCGATTGGGCAATACACAGCCCAGTCTTGCCGGGCGCTAGGAGCGGCCGTTACGGTTACCGACATCAACCAGGAACGTCTTGATATCGCCAAAGCGTCCGGCGCTCATCAAGCATGGAATGCCAAGGATTCTTCGACTGAGGAGAAGATCAAGGAGAATGCCCCCTACGATGCCATCATCGATTGCTCAGGGTATCCTCCTTTTGTGCGGGAACTATTCGAGAAGCACCTTCTCAAACATGGAGGTGTGGTGGGTTTACTTGCGGTAAGGACCGATACGGTTTTCCACTGGTCGATGCTGCATATGACCGAGGGGTCGATTGAAGTCTCCTGCCACTTCAGTGTAAATGATCTGAAAGCTCTTCTGCGCTTCATGCAGGAGGGGGTCATCCTCAATGAGCCTCTCATCAAGCACTTTGTCTCCATCGGAAAAGCGCCGGAGATCTATGCCACCATGCGTGACTGTCCAGCTGATTTATTGGGGGTCGTGTTTGACTGGAGATAACAAAAACACATCCTGGAGGATCTTCAATAGGCTGTCAGCATCAATAGAGTTTTCGGGCGGATCACCAAGGTACCAATCCACGGTGACCAGCGTTTATCCTTCTCCAAGACATCCAACATGGCGTAGAGCGGGTCCGACGGTTTTGGCAGGCAGTCCTCCGCATACTCATAGACATCGTAGTTCCTGTCGGGGAGGCCTTTAAGATTAAGGGTCAGCGCGGAATCCGAGAGGTTCACCACATAGAAGGTATGATGTCCTTCCTGATCCACCACGCAAGCCGATGACAGATCATAAGAGGCGGGTGTGACATTGACTTTGACTGGCTTGACCCCCTGGCAGGCAAATTTCGTGAACAGACCATAGCTATAATAGACCGGACGTATCCGCCAGCCCTTATCCTTGAATTCCCATAAGCCGAAATCCATCAGATTCTGGCCGGGGTAGTACATCGATTGCAGACACCACACCGATCCGCCCACAAAGCCATTGTTCATGGCCGCGATCGCGGAATTGGCGCACAGCAGACCATAATCATAAGTTGGCATGGCGGCGCCCATCTTGAGTGGATCGGTGACCTTTTGGTCCAGGAAGCCAATCTCGTAGACAAAAGCGGGTTTATAAACTGGACCCGCCGCACTCTGCCTGGCGGGACTGCTGTTCTCACGGATGGTGTCAAGCGCGCTTTTCAAACGGTCATTGATGATTGGAAACTGGGTCAGTTCAGGATATTCATGAACAGCGAAGATTCCGAAACAGGATTCGATCTTCTTCATCGCCTGTCGAAACCAGACAAGCCCGCCTGATTTATCACACACCAGCCGGACATCCCTGAGGTTCATCATGTCAAGCTCAGCGCGCAGAAGGCGGACCGCCTGGAGATAGGACTCGAAGGTTCCTCCCAAGCCCTCAAAAGACAGGTCCGGCTCGCCGGTAACACACACATTCTGAATACAGGTAAAGCCCTTCTCACGGATCAAGTGCCGGATAAGATTGGCGTAGATCTTCGCCCCTTTATCGACATTGACTGGTGAGTAAGGAAACTTCTCCTTCGGCCAGTTCCAATGGCTATCACCCAGAAAGACCTGGCGTCCTGCCTGCTGGTGAATCTCCAACACCCGGTAGAGCGCATGCATGAGCTCGGTGTCATAAGTGATGGTCTCCAGATCGTGTGACGGATTGATCGAGTCCCACCAGAACAACATGGCGATGACCGAAGGATTGAGCTCCCGGATCCGCCCCTCGCGCATTGCAATTTCCTCTTCACTGACGCCATGGCGCAAATTCTCATCCGTGAAAAAGAAAGGATCATCCTCGACCCCGAAGCCAATGAAATCATCCGTGATGACCTCGCTTGTGATTTCCACATGGATCGCTCTGCCCGAGGCCGAGTAGAGCTGATCGATCTTGCGTACATGAAGATCATCAAACCAGGCCCGGCCGGTTCCCTGTAACAAGAGCAAGAGACGGATAGTCTCGATTCCTTGTGGGATGAACAAGGTGCAACGTACCCGGGTCCATTCGCCGGTTCCGGTGATACGTTCCGATTCGGCGGATGCGATCCGGTCATGGGGTGGTTTGGGGTCGACAGTCCCAATGGAGAGCGAGGCTCCTACACCTCCCGTTACCTTCTCAGTCCTTATCTGGCCGGTGAACTCATAAACCTCGCCTTCTCTCGCGTTACGGAGGTCGCAATGGTACTGGTAGAAACTGACCGGCGCGGAGGGTGAAACCGAGATGAGCGCGCAGGATTGTCCGCTCCAGCTATCCTGACTTAATGAAAATGTGGCCGTGGCACCCTCGATCCCGGCGGGGATGGAACTCGACCAGATCTGATAGGGAAGGGGAGAGGATTGCCAATCCCTGAGATTATCACTGACAGCTCCGCTCCCGTTGCCAGCCAGGAATGTGCATGTAAACAACAGGAAATGGATCGTGTTATGGGATCTTGGTCTCATGGTTTGGTACGAGGGCGTATCCATGGGGAAGAGATTCTAGCCCCTATCCGTGATGTTATTCTTGCTCATTCTACACCCAAATGGATAGGGGCGTTTTTAATTTTTTTGTTCAGGTTTTCAAACACATCATGCCATCACCCAAGCCTCTCATTGCCATCACCCAAGGTGATCCCGCGGGGATCGGTCCGGAGATATGCCTACGCGTCATCCAGGATGAACGAGTGCTGGAGTGCTGCCAGCCAGTCCTTATCGGAGACCGGAGCGTGCTGGAACAAGTGGCTTCGCGGTTGGAGTTGCGTTTACCAGCACGGGTTGTGAGTGCCGGAGAGGTGTTT
>CAZORO010000001.1:10614-19459 GCA_964581845.1 uncultured bacterium | reverse complement strand
GGACCTTGGTTGTGATGAACCTCTTTTGATCGACTGTGGTGTGATCCACCAGCCCATCGAACCCGGTAAGGCCACACAGCTCGCGGGCCAGGCCTCTTACCGCTACATCACATCGGCCATCGAGGGGGCCATGCGTGGAACCTTCGGCGCCATAGTGACCGCACCGATCACCAAAACGACTCTCCATATGGCGGGTATCCATGAACCTGGCCACACCGAGATCTTCGCGCGTCTGACCGGAACTCAGGATTATGCCATGATGCTCTATAGTCCCAGGATCGCGGTCTCCTTGGTGACCTGCCACCAATCGCTCCGCAGCGTCCCGGATGCCCTTACAATCGAAGGGATCCAGCGCGTGACCGCCTTGACCGGAAGAACACTCCGCATGATTCGTGGAAAGGAACCGAAGATCGCCGTGTTGGGCCTCAACCCCCATGCTGGCGAGGAGGGGATGTTCGGCGATGAGGACCGCGAGATTGTCGCTCCGGCGGTGGAACGGTGCCAGCAAGCGGGCTGGGATGTGGAGGGTCCGATTCCTCCAGATGCCGCTTTCATGCCCCATGCCCTCCAACGTTTCGATGGGCATGTGACCCTTTACCACGACCAAGGTTTGATCCCCTTCAAGATGATTTCGATGCACGATGGGGTCAACATCACCATGGGACTGCCGATCATCCGCGCCTCGGTCGATCATGGCACCGCTTATAACATCGCTTGGCGGGGAGAGGCCTCTCCATCCAGCCTGATTTCGGCGATTGAACTTGCGGCGCGAATGAAGGTGTAGGGTGGGGCTGGCCCCACCAAGGTTAGGTTAGTTTCCATCTGGCCCTGGAGTTGAACTCCGGGGCCCTTATCTTTCCAGCTGGCCCTGGAGTTGAACTCCGGGGCCGGGCCCTTCTGCGGGAGTTGTACTCCCACGCAGTTCAGCTCAGCTGTGATCCCCGGCGAAGTACAACTTCGCCAGAAAGGTTCCGCCCATGAGTGCAACTCATGGGCGAGCTTAACGGTGGGGCAAGCCCCACCCTACACCTCCGCCATGGGCAGCTTTGAACGTGGATTAGGATAAACCCGTAGCTCCCTCGGCTCCACAATCAAATCAAGCGTCTCCATGACCACCGCTCCGAGAAGCGCGTAGGTTTTCTCTGGCTCGACAATCGCTTCGAAGACACCTTTCCGGTCGTGTGTTCAAGAGCTGGAGGGTGATGTAGGCGATATTATTGTAGATCAATTCTTTTTTATCCATTGTATGGTATCACCCGGTTAATGAATAGATTATGATAGTTGGTGCAACATTCTTTCTGTAAATTGGTTTCCCGTGTCCTAGTTACGTTCGCTCCGCTCACTCCACTAGGACACGGGAAACCAATTTACAGAAAGAATGTTGCACCAACAAATATGGGGGCACCTTGTCAGCATCCAGAGGGCTCATTTGTCGACATCGTTGCTTCCGAAACACTTGAAAACAACAAAGGTGTCTACTATGTCCTCGTTGGGTGGGTCAAATCATTGGAGGAAGAAAGATACACCCCCTTGATGTATGCGCGTCTCTACAAGGTCCTTGATGACCTAACAGTCACGCAGCTCAAGACCTATACCTTCCGTAATGCCATGAATTGTTGGTCAGGCGACTGTTGGAACTATGCATATTGGAATAGCGGCAAAGTTGCGGTTCAACGTCACTCGAATTCAGACCATGTATATGTCTTCCTGGCCTATTCTTGTCCAGTGCTTGGCGGTGGTTGCTTAGCAGACCGTTATGTTTCTGGAGGCTCGAGCAGTTATGATGCATCAATATGCGATGCCATTACCGCCAAAGGTTTTTCCAACCTTCCCGCTATCGCATCATATGAATACTACTACAACGTAGATATGGAATCTCCCTATAACACCGAGTCTGAACAGTATCTCTCTAGCGATTATGCATTGGTTGCATTCTATGTAAATGGAGGTGCTTCAGCAAAGTTGTATGGAGCCAAAATCGACTTCGCGGCAAACGGAGGTGGCACACTTTCCGACCTAACACAGTTCGATTCGGCGAGTAATCTCGATTCCTATTATAAACCAATGATATCAGCGGATCCTTTCTGGAATGGCTCAGACATATTAGGTTACCTAATATGGAATGGGGAAACTTCCAGACGGTATTCCACCTTTGAGGGGTCATCGTGGTCGGATCCTTATTGGTCCACGCCAAATAATATAAACTATTTGACGAATGTATATGGACAGCCAGATACCAGCCTTTCTTGTGCAAGTGGTCAGAAGCCCCCCATGATGGTGAACAAGTGGGCAGTAGCAAGACCTAATTCTACATATATGTGTCAGCATGAAGTTGAACCCAATCCTTCCGGGCAATTTGATCTTCCAATCCTCTCTGTAGAACGAGGCACTACCACTCTGAATCGTGTTTTCGGTCTTTGGCTTGATGGAGCAAATAATGTCTATCGTGCGCGTCGGCTTGGTGGAATTGAAGTCAATACCACCACCCTTGAATCCACAAATCAATATATTACCGGTGATTCGGCTAGAGTCTTCTCTTTCGAGATGAGGGAAGGGTACACCGATATCGTGTTCAAGCAGATTAAAATACACTCAGATGGGGATTCGCTAAGCGGTAAACTCGAGAATGCTAGATTATGGATTGATCGTGATGAGAATGGCACATTCTTATCGGCCTCGGATACCCCTTATATCGCCACAGCCTCCAGATCCGGCAATGACTTGGCATTCACTATCAATGGCTATTTCAATAGTACCAGCTCAACCAAGAAGGACCGAGCGATCTTCTTCGTAACGTACGAGTTCGATGAGGATGAGATGGATGACGGAGATTGGTTCCAGCTGAGACTCTTCCCTGGCAATGACGATGGTGTCATGGGAATTTCGGCCCAGACTATAACCAACATTTATTCACCCGCTACTTCGGATCCTCTCATTTATGCGGTCGAGGGGATGCGTGATTACTTATACGGCGCGGTCTACACGTGGGAGCACTGAAAGAGAACTGATTAATTAACAGAGGGGGCTGCGGGATCTTCCCGCAGCCCCCCTCCTGACATGTCCGGAATAGAGTGGCTGTCTTCTCAGTAGAACGGAATGTTACTCCCCCTCTTGCTCATACTTCTTGAAATTTCCGCTTTCCAGTATACGGTAAGGGCCGCAACCATTGCATAACGACCAACCCCGCCGCCACTCGCCGGTAGTTTTATAGATGTCACCAGCGCTTACAGTGCCATTGGTTGGAGAGTATGGATTCATCAGAACTGAGTATGGGAAATTGTCATTTCCACTACTAGGACCTACTCCTGTTGAATTGGTATCATCATCCGCATTCGGCCCAATACTGAGCATCAAGTATGCATGAACACAACGCGCGGAGCCCCATGCCCTCATCTGTTTGTTCCTGTAAATACTTTTTGCTGAACCCGTTCCGCACTGGCCTCCTTTACCTCCATCGTAATTCCCTGTTTCATCTGAGCCAGATCCCCCTTCGTAATAGATGGCACGGTTTCTCGCCACTCCCCCGGCCTGGTAACCTCCTGTCGTGACTTGTTGTCCCCAGGGATCAGTGGGCAGTTTGGAAAGGTACTTGATCGGGCTGGTCAGCTGAGTATAGCCATCCTGCTCACCGGCAACTGGGTGCGGCCATATCGAGTCGTGATCACGCGGGTATCCGCCGAAATCGAGGCGGTAGGACTCCATCGCCTTCATGTAAGTGTTCATCTCTCCCTTGGCCTTGGCCACTTTGGCCCGCTGCTGAGCCTCCAGGAAATTCGGGAGCGCGATGGCAATCAAGATCAGGATGATGGCGATGACGATTAATAGTTCGATGAGGGTGAAGCCGCGCGAGGTGGATTTAGAAAAATGATACATCTGTTTCATTGGGTAGTACGCTCCCTTTCCGCTATTGCTACTCGATGAGGCGGCTCCCCTGAGGTCACCGCTCTCCTTACTGACACTGATCTGATTTGAGCCGCCAAGCAAGAGGGCATGTTTTCTTTCTTGGCAATTTAACCGATCCTTCATCCTTCCCTCATCGATCCCCTAAGAAGGATTAAGGTCTTATAATATCCTATGATCCGACAATGCTATTTGGAATGGGCATGTATGTTCTTTTTTAGTACTTGACTCCCCCCTCCCCTCTGGAAGGGAGGGGGGAGAGGTTTCTCTGGCCAAGATCCCCCCTCCCACTCATAGGGAGGGGGGACGGGGGTGAAGTTTAATACTGGCTCCACTCCTCGATGGAGGTCGGCACGCCCTCGACAAATACGAAGATGTTATCGATGGCCCAATACCAGTCGTTGGCTCCGTTAAACGTCATCCATTTGAACACAAGGGAAGTAGCGGAAGGGAATGCCGCAATTGTCCGGGATGTGGAGATATTCATATCGCTAGTGGCGCCCGGATTATCAGCGCAGCCTTCGCCTCCATTGTAGCAGTAGTGAATCATGACTACATCGGCGCCACCATTGGCTGAATACAAAAGTTGGCCCTCCATGAGACCTGGAGAGGATTCCTGACGATAGAAGTTGTCAAAGAGGATAGTGACCTTTTTCCCGGCGGGTACCTGAATGGCGGGCGATATCAGAATGCTGTTGAAGGCTCCACCACTCGCGGCGCTGTCGCAGTCATCCCATTCATCGGGATCGCATACCGCCATGACCCCGGTTGACTTTGTGAAGTCCGCGCGCAGCTGTCCACCACCGGCGTCATCCCACCATGGGACGGTGGTGAAGCACCAGCCATACCACTCATCCACACCAACACCTGGCGGTTGTCCCATGAGAGAGTTGTCAATAGTCCATCCAGTTGGGGGAGTGTGAGTCCAACCGATTGAGGATGCGTCAGCGATACCATTTGTACAGCCAACACCCGCAAGTTCATCAAAGGCCGGCTGAAGTAGTCCCGCGACCGAGTCGAAATTTTCGCTTAAGGCGATAATGGTTCCTGTTGGGCCACCCACAGTAAAGGTGAAGGGATCTCCATAAGCGCCGGGTGTTCCCCCAGCGGTGATATGACGAGCCCGCACCAGGTAGGTGGCAGGTGAACCAATACCAATAATGTCGAACTTAGTCAGGTCTCCGGTAGTGACAGCACCTGTCAATAAGGGCCTGTCAAAGGATCCTGTTGAAGCGATGACCTGGAATTCAGTCCTTCCATGGGTTTCCCCAGCGGCCGGATTAAACGCCGAGGTGGTGAAGCCTGTGCACCCCGAAGCACTTGAGGCGACATCGAGAGCAAATGTGGTTGTGGGATTCGAGACACTTGGAGCCGCTGGAGGTAGATCGCCACCACCCCCCAGGATGCGCACATTGTCGATGGCCCAGAACCATGAGTTACCAGGCCCGGTATAAGCAAACCGGAATCTGACTTGGGTGAATCCGCCAATACCATACACTGGGACCACATGGTGGGTGAATGTGATATCCTCACCGTTGGTAGATCGTGAGTTGTAATTCCAGACCGGTTGAGCGAGCCAATTGGCTCCATTATCGGTGCTCACCTCGACACGCTCGCTGGCGTTTGTATTGGTTACGAGTTCAGAGTCAAAGATGAGATAGACCAGAGAATACCCCGTGGTATTGACGGCTGGAGTCATCAGAAACTCGGCATCGGCACACGAGTCGGGATCCTTGTCGGAATCGAAGAGGGCGAAGTACTCATCGAGACGGTTGATGGTCCGCCCCATAATCATCCCGGCGGTGGTATAGTAACGTTCAAGGTCGCCAACTTGCCAGGGATTCTCATTGCATCCTGAAGTCATGGACCAGCCGGTGGGAAGACCGCCCACCGGGGCGCTTGAGAAGGTTTCGGTAGCCATCAGTTCAGTGCTTCCCGCGATACCAAACTCGATGTTGTCAACTATCACATCATCAATCAGAATAAACCAATCATCACTGTTTCCACGGTTGATGAAGCGGACTTTGACCTGGGATTTATTTGCCGCCACTGAGGAGATGTCGATGTCGACTACACCATAGACGGCATCGGCATTGTCCGGGGTTGGGTCAGGATAGCCACCCCATTGGTAAAGACGGCCTGCACCAATGCGTTGATATACCAGCGTCCAACTGGCTCCATTATTCCCTGAGACATACACATCGAAGATCGGACCACCGTTGTCATTCAGAACAGCATCGCATGAGAAGTGCAAGAAGGTGCTGGCTCCTCCGCTTGTGCTGAAGGCGGGGGAAGTAACGGCATAACCAAGCTCGGCGTTTCCATTGTCATCACTACCCGCATGATCGGAATCGCTTGCGAGGCATTGCCCGGTGGTAGCAGAACCCGTTCTGTCAGGTGGATTTCCACGGTTACCGGCCAGTGAATTCAAACCCCAATCGGCATTTTCGGCGGCGGAGTAGTCGCCTTGAAAACCACCTCCAATGTCTCCTTCTTGAGTAAACAGCTCATCCAGATTGGCCTTGGGCCAAACCGCCCACAGTTCAGCATTGGTTGTATACGAGTTGAAATCCTCCTGAAAGTACGTTGCGGCAAGAACAGGTGAAGCAAAGGAAAGGACTAGAAGCAGAGAAACAGACAATACAGCAGACATCCAAACACCACTTTTAACCATGTGTTCACCTCCTATTAGATTTGGGTTAAAACTATAGCTTCGCCATAGAAACCTGTCAACAGGAAAAAACGCTGATTTTCTAGGAAAAAACGCATACTTTCCGTCCTGATCCACTCTATTTAGCATTCAATGGTTCCTTACATATCAACATTATCTAGGATACATTTATTACACAGTTGACTACAAGTTGATCGATGGCCCCGCCTTAGAGCCAGATCATGCGGAGCACCAACTTGCGTGGTAGTAGAGACAAATGGTGTTAATGGAATACAAGGGAGATTTGATTTGTTGATGAGGGTTGGATGGGGATTTGGTTAAGGGGCCACCTTCAAGCCAGTTGAGCACCTCATGGAGTAGCAAAATCATTCGCCCCCGGCTGACCTCGGAGTTGAATTCCGAGGCCAGCTCATAAACTCAGTTCTCCGGCAATGTCACCCGATTGACCGAATTCGAGGTCCGGTCGGTGAACCACAGCTTCCCATCCTTGCCAACCACCAAGCCCAAAGGCTCGCTCTTAGGGCCGCCGACATCAAAGTTGCGAGCGGTAGCACCTCCAGGAACAAAGACACGGATCATGTTCTTGCGTGACATAGAGACCACGATATTCCCATTCAGAAGGAAATCGATGCTGGGTTCCATTCCCACCTTGTCGGCATTCCACCCCGGTACCAGCCAGGAGTTCCTGAAAGCTCCTTGGGGAGTGAAGGACTGGATGCGATCATTGCCGGTATCGCAGACATACAGCAATCCATCCGGTCCAAAGCGCAATCCCACGGGCTCATCCAGCTCGCCCTTCTTCTGTCCTTTGCGTCCGAATTGGAAGGCCTTGGTTCCATCCTGTTCGAAGACCTCGATCTCACAGGGACCCGTGTCGGCCACATAGACCTTGCCATCGGGACCTACCTCAATGCCCCGTGGCCCATAGAAATCAGCGGTGCGCTTGGTCCCCTCGGGTCCTCCACTGCCCCAGGAGAGGAGGTAATTTCCGGCGCGGTCATACTTGACCACGCGGTGGCCCCAGGTGTCCGCCACATACGAGCTGCCTTGTGAATCCAAAGCGATACTACTAGGTCCGCCGAATCTTGGATCCACGGTCAGTTTCCCAATACCCGCCTCCGGCCCCCCATAGGACCGTACAAAAGCGCCCGCGTTATTCATGACAACCACACGGCCATTCAGGCTGTCCACCACTTGCAGGTTCCCATCCAGATCAAAACGCATTCCACGCGGTGTGTTGAAACGCATGGCCTGCCCTTCGGGAGCCGACAGCTTCAGGTCGGGTGTCAAACGCCGGGGTGGATCCAGGCTGCCGGGCGGTGCTTGCAGAGGTTCCAGGGTGGGCATGCATTCCTTGCGGATGTAAACATAACCCCACTTGGGATTGATGTCGCTCCAACGCTCACGATGGAAGAAGTAGTTCCAGAAGAGCAGCCGGAAACGTTTCCCCTTGAACTCCTTGTTGTTGTAATAGGCCTTGATGTTCTCCCACAGGCTGGGGCCACCGGGAAGGTCACCCTCATCCATCGAGTTCTCGATCCAGGCCCCCCGGTGGAGGTACTTTCTATAGAAATACCTGTCACCAAGCTTTGCGCGCATCTCGGTGAAGGTGGAGTCATCGCCGAATTGGACCATGGCATCGGCGCTGGCTTGCTTGAACATGTGCCGCTTGTAATGACGGAAATACCAGGGGAAAGGCCACTCGACCTCATCCTCGGTGGCGATTGGGAAGTCCTCATAGAGGCCGGTCTCCTCGGCCAGACGGTTGACCAGCTTGACCATGTCACGTACATCACGGTCGGCTTGCTGTTGAGAGACCAGCTCGGCGACGTTATCGGCCCAGTTCAGATTGACTTGCAGGTTGACCTTGAGAGTCAGCAGAAGCAGCGGTGTCACTGTCACTGCCATGGCCAAACGGAACCAGCGGTTGGTCCAGACAGAAAGCCCCCACCCCAAAACCCCTCCCGCTACCACACACCAGGGCACCGCTTGGTGGAAGCCAAGCCAGGGCGCTTTTTCGTGGAGGTACCCGTAGATGATGGTGTTGAAGATGGCCATCCAGATCATCAACACAAAGAAGGGCGTGAAGGGTCCAGCGGGCTCCATGCTCTTGGTGACCGGCTCAGCCACCTGCAACCTCTTCACGATCACCGCCACCAACGCGATGACCACCCCAAAGGTACCGATCAATAGGAATGCGAATTCATAAATGATCATGCGCGCGATGTAGAACCAGAAGGGACCAAACAGGCGGTATTCCCCTAGCTGATGGCC
>CAZORO010000001.1:0-10604 GCA_964581845.1 uncultured bacterium | reverse complement strand
ATGTAGTCATAGATGCCCTTCTTGAGACCCGGTGGATTGGCGAACATCTGGGTGAAGAGGAAGAAATAGACCAGCAGCACGATCCCTATTGAGCTGAGAATCGTCACCCAGGGAGCCGCGGTCCTTACCAGCGTGGAGGCATTGGGATTCTCCCCGGTTCCACGCAGGTGCGAATAGCGCACCATCTCAAAGGAAATCCAGAGAATCAGAGCGATAATAAAGGTGATAATCCTTTGTTGGAGAAGGAATGCAACCATCAGGAGCCACAGGAATCCACAGATCATCAAGGGTACTGTCCCCTCGGGCAGGCCCAGTGCGGGGGGTGGCGGTGGTGGCTCCTCCGCCTCTTTCTTCTTGGTCACCTTCACTGGTTGCTGGGGTTTCTTGTCTCGGAACAAAAAGAAGCGCAGAAATTCCAACAACCCAAGCAAACCAATGGTCACCAGGAACGAGATGAAGATGTAGATCGTCTTCGCTGAGGTGCGTTCTGGGGAAGTAAAGAAACGCTGTTGCGCTTTGATCTTTGCCCCCAGTTCGGGTCCCGACAGTTGGAGCTTCTCCATGACAAAGGCATTCTTGGCGATGTCCACTATCCCGCCCACGAAGCCATGCTGCTTGGGATCAACACGGTAATCGACCGCGACGAAGGTGAAGACAAAGAAGCTGAAACATCCATACAGGAGCAGTAGAACAATGAAGGGGTAGGGCGCACCGAACCAGCTCTTGAACTCTGGCATTCCAAACCGGATCAAACGGATGATGCCCCAGGCCACCGCGAAGGCTCCCAGCGCGAAGCCATAGATGTAGGAGGACTCCTTCATGCTGTAGCCGATGATCAGAGCGAGCACACACAGCAGGAGGTCTTTGGATTTCTTCTCCTTAAGGTAGAGCGCGCCATACACCGCCACAGCGAAGAATGCGGTGCCGACATTCACATCCTCGCGCGCGAACCGGGAGTAATAAGTCACAATGGGCGAGAGCACCGCCGCCCCTAGCATTCCGATGGCCATCGGAACCCCCACCAGCTTCCGGCACTCCCACACCAAGAAGAGCAGGATCATTCCCATGATGGCGAAGGGAACCCGCGCGGTGAAATCATTGTCCCCCAATAGGAAATAGATCAACGCCGAGAAGTGATACAGGAAGGGACCGTGATAGACCGGGTCATAGCCAAAGGTGACAGTATTGTTTTGTGGACCACGAAACCGGCCCTCGGTGGCGAGTTCATAGGAATAGAAACAATGGATCGACTCGTCATGATGGAATGCCTTCTCGCCCAACCCCCAGAACCGGTTGAAGAAACCAAAAGCGAAGAGCGCAATGACCAGGTACTTCTGCCAGGATTTCAAGATAAAAAAAGCCTCCTTGAACAAGAACACTGAAGATAGCAATCTCCCAAGGGGGTAGTCAACGCCGCTATCCGGTTGAGATAAATCGCATTCCCTCTTGCATGTTCCAGAAAACCTCCTAGGCTAGAATGTTTACATACGTGACTCTCAAAGCGGAGGTGGTTTGTGAATACAAGATTGAGTGGCTCCATGGTGGCGATTGTTACCCCCATGCAAGGCGGGAAGATCGATTATAAATCGTTGGAAATCCTGTACAAAATCCATGCGGCGGCAGGCACTGATGCAGTGTTGATTTGTGGGACAACTGGCGAGTCGGCCACCATGACCCACGACGAACACCGTGAAATGATCGCCCATGCGGCGGAGTTCTTCCGTTCTGAACTCGCTGGCAGCCCGACAGCCCTCATCGCGGGAACCGGCAGCAACTCAACCCATGAAGCCATCTCCCTGACCGAATTCGCGGTGGAGAAGGGTGTGGATACGGTCTTGGTCATCACCCCTTACTACAACAAGCCCACTCCACGTGGCCAGGTGATCCACTACAAGGAAGTTGCTCGCGCGGCGGGTAAGGCGGCTGTTCTTCCCTATAATGTCCCCAGCCGTACGGGATTGAAGATGACACTCGAGACCATCCTCGAATTAGCCGAAGTGGAGAATATCAATGGGATCAAGGAAGCCTCGGGTGATCTGATCATGATCAGCGAGATCGTACGCCGTGCCCCCAAGGATTTCGCGGTGCTCAGCGGTGAGGATAATTTGACCTTCCCGATGATGGCGCTGGGAGCCACGGGAGTGATTTCGGTCACCGCTAACCTGGTCCCCGGAGACATTAAGAAGATGATTGACTTGTGCCTGGCGGACAAGTTCACCGAAGCGCGTGCTTATCATCAGAAGGTGTTCAGCCTGACAGAGGCGTTGTTCTGTGAAACGAATCCGATCCCGGTCAAGACAGGTGTCAATCTAATGGCGGGAACCCCCGCTCCGGGAGGATTGACCTGGCCGCCGGCGGGCGAGCTCCGCCTTCCGATGTGTGAAATGCGTCCAGAGACACTGGCCCGGCTCCGCCGGGAAATGGAGGCGCTGGGTCTTCTCTCTCAGGCGAAGGTGACAGCTCGATGAAACTTCTTTCCCCCATCACGTTAGTCCTAATTCTTGGTCTCCTCGTGGGGGGATGTAGCTTTTTCAAGCGGGACCTCAAGAGCAGTGATGAATTCGCGGATGCGGGCGGAGGTCTCATCGCGCAGAAAGACTCTTCCATTGATTCCGGTCCCTCCATGGGGGTTACCGGTCTGGAAAAGGCACGCGAGGACTCATTTGACTGGAATGAACAGCCGGGTGATTTAACCGCCAAATCCGCTCCAGCCAAGGATTTGCCCTTGCCCCCACGCAATCCAGCTGAGGTGAGCGCGGGTTCCACAAAGACAGGAACGAATGATATCTGGACGGCGCCAGGGGGGAGCACCACACCTAAAAATGTTTCCGAGCAAGTCGCCGAGGCCTTGTCGGCACCTCCCATCGATGGATCCGTGATAGAGCCCGCGCCAATTGGGAAACCCCTTCATCAAGGCATGGAAAGCGGCTCCCTTTCCATGAGTTCCGAACCGGAAACATCAATGCTGCCCATTACGGAGACAAGTCCGCTGGGGCTGTCTGGGGACACGAGTTCCTCTCAAGAGAATGGTTCTTTTTCACTACGCTCCTCAACCACACCTCCATCGGGAATTGTGGGGCCATCGCTCGATCTTCCACCTTTACCCGAATCCCCATCGCCACCAGGTTTCAAGACGATTACCGAGGATGCCAGCCAATCGCAGCTCTCCCTCAAGGCACAATCTTCCGGCACCTCTGCTCTTGAAGACTTGTCCCGTGAGACTGACAAACAGGCCGCGAACTTGGCGCGAGCGATCAAGCCCTCCACGTTAAGTGAAAACAGGGGTGCAAGGACTTCTCCGTCCACCACCAGCCCCTTCATGGGTTTCCAACCGCTCAATCCTGGAACCACCATGGGGCAACCAGACAATTCTGGTTTGGATGACACTGGCCCCTCAGCCACGGATATACCCGCTCCCACGCGGCCAACCTCTCCGGAACCAGAAGGGAACCTTTTGGCCATGGCCACGGAGGGTAAAGGCAGCTCGGACTCCTCTCCGGCATCGCCAACAGGAAACACATTCAATCCTCCGGTATCTCTGCCAGACGCCAAAACCCTGAAGGACCAAGGCATCCAGCTTTACCGCGAAAAGAAATATGACCAGGCGATCCAGTCATTCCGGCAATACCTTTCAGCTTACCCCGATGAGGACCAGGAGATTGAGTGGAGATTGGCCCAGTCTCTCTTTCTCGGAAACCGTTGGGGTGAGGCCGAAAAGGAGTTTGATAAACTGAGGGGTAGTCCACGGCCTGAGTTTCGGGCCGATGCCATTTTAAAACTCGGGATGATTGATCAAAAGAGAGGTAATATGGAGGGAGCACGGGAGCAATGGCGGCGCGTGGTCGAGAGTTACCCGAGGACTGACGCCGCCGCGCGCGCCTCTAAACTCCTGGCCGAAACACCTTGATACGCCAGTCACCCGCTTCTCCAAACCGTTTCTGTATCGCGATCATCGATGATGATGAGGACCAGCGGATTCTGCTTCGCCTTGCTCTTGAGTTGCGTGGTTACCAGGTCCTTGAATTTCCCTCCTCGGAGGCGGCCCTGGGGTGGGAGGATGGGACCGGACACGGTATCCCTCCCTTGGCGTCGGCCGGTCTCATCTTGCTCGATATCAACTTGCCTGGACTGTCGGGGATAGAGACCCTCCAGCTCATCAAGGAGACTCCCCGCCTCCGCAACATCCCCGTGGCCATGCTCACCGCTCAGAGAACGGCTGAGACAGTCCTTCAGTGTATCCGCTCAGGGGCCGCTGATTATTTTGTGAAACCATTGGATTTCCCTGAGGTCATGCGCAGGATTGACCGTATTCTATCGGAACCGGGTGACCTCTTGAGCCGTACCGCCTTGGTGGATCTGAAATGGAGTTTCCAGGAATTCCTGATCCGGGAGATCAAACGCGCGGAGCGTTCGGAGGACCACTTGGCGATCCTCATTGGAGGACTTAGGCGGTCAAATCAGCACACCACTGGCCTATCGGCTGATGAAGTAGATACCCTGTGGTCACAATCCCCGGCGGAAGGAAGCGATGAACGGATCGCGGTGGAAGCTCTCGCTCATATCTGTGGCCAAGCGCTACGTGAGTATGATGTCATCGTGCCGTTTGGAACCGGTGAATTCGCCGCCATTCTTCCCTCCACTGATAAAGAGTCGATGAATGCCGTTATCCGGAAGATCTTTTCCTTCTTCCCCAATAAGCTCGATTTGCCCATTCTACCACGGCCTGAAAGGTGGGTCCTGCTTCTCGGCGGTGCCTGCTATCCCTTCGATGGTAGGGACCGTCTTTCTCTCTTCACCGCCGCTGAATCTTCCCTATCAGATGAACCACCTCCACGGGCCCACCTCCAAGATTCTGAAGATCCAGTCTATCTAAAGAATGTGTGCTGCACCGGATGCGGGCACCATTTCTCTTACCCAAGGATATCAACAAGGAAACTTAAACCGGTCATGCGCGAGAGTGATCTGCGCATGGTCTTCGAGGACTATGATCCCTTATTATACGGTGTGGTGGCATGTTCGAACTGTGGAATTGCCGGTTTCGAGCAGGAGATTGCTGCTCTACGTTACCTGGAGCAACCCGTCTTTGGCTGGCGCTATCAGGCCCGGGAATTACATGATCCCATCACTAGGCCAACTCAGACAGTCATCCCCGAGGAACTGTCGCAATGTCTTTCTCCACCCTTCGAGGCCTGGCTCGAACGTGGAAGGCTGTCCACCTTTTCCTACCGCCTGTCGGATGCGTTACAGAACCGCGACGAGTTGGTCATCAAGATTCGTCCTTCTGAATCGTTCAGTATCACCCGCGAAATGGCGTTAGCCCGTCATCTTCTGGCCCGGGAAACCTATCGGGTGGCGGGTGGATCCCCCGCCCGGCGGGCGAGGTTGGCTCACCGGATCGCGTGGCTCCACCGAATCGGAGAGGAAAAGACCATGGAACGCAGTTTTCTACAGGAGGCGTTGGATTTCTCCCTGACAGCCTTTCATTCTGACGACCTGAGTGATTCCCATCCGACCGGGATCGAGGTTTTCTATCGCCTTGGAGAGCTGTCCTTTCGTTTGGGAAGAGATGCCTTCGCGGTGGCCATCTTCGAACGTCTTGTCCGTGATCCGCGTCTTGAGGGGAATGATGCTTTCCTCCGCATGGTTCGCCGCAGGTGGTATGAGGCCAGACACGAGGCACCGGATGAGCTCTAAAGACTTTACAGCCAGGATCTTATCTGATGACTGATCCCATCAAACCAAGCGTTCCCGAACATCTTGCCGAGGATCTGGTGGGCGCTTTGCATGTCGAGCGCGGTCTATGGGTTCGTCTGCGCCGCCACTTTTTCGCCGGCCTTTTGGTGGTTACCCCACTTGGAGTTACCGTCTGGATTGTCGCTTGGCTTGTCAATCTGGTGGATGGTAAGACTCGTAACTTCCTCGCCTCTCTATTGAGACGCTTTGATCTGGATTATGGTTTTACTCTTTTCGGTCATCAGTACTCAGTGGTTCCTTTTGGGTTTGGTATCTTGATTGTTATCGTCGGAATCTGCTTCACCGGAATGGTGGCGGGAAATTTCTTGGGCCGTAAGATGCTCAAGATCATGGACGCTGTGATTGCCCGTGTTCCTGGAGTCAACTGGATCTATAATGCCGCCACTCAGGTCAGCCATGCCTTTCTGGACCGGAAAAAAAATGTTTTCGTCTCGGTGGTTTATCTCGAATACCCCCGTCGTGGAATGTATGGGATTGGATTCGTTACCAATCGAGATATCCCAGATCTTCTCCATCCAAAAAAGCGAAGGGTCTATTCGGTGTTCATTCCTACAACTCCCAATCCCACCTCGGGATTCCTTCTACTCGTTCCAGAGGAGGACTGTATCCCTTGCCCGATGACCGTGGAGGAGGGGATGAAAATGGTCATTAGCGGTGGAGTTGTAATCCCTCCAGGAATACCTGCCACCTCGCTGTCCTCCTCAAATAGAACCGTTATGCCCCCAGTATAATCTCTTGATGGTAACCTATCCAAAAAATTCTGAGAAATATAATTCTTGCACGTTCACCATTCCGCATTGCGCTGTTTTGGCTCCCTTGTTTTCTTTAACAGTAAATTTAGCTACCAGTACGAAGGGGAGTTATAATCATCATAGAACAACGTTTTATGTTTTGTTCATGGATTTCATGATTTTCTGAAATTTTTTTACGCATCTGATGAAAGGATGTGTGATTTTTAATACGGGTACCGGAACTTTAACCGCTCCGAATGACTTTTTAAAATACTCAAGACGAGGATTACCCAGACTCCCACTCAAATTCACTTTTTGAAAGCCAGCGGAACAAGCATCCTCAATGACACGGGTATAAAGCAGGTTGACTGCTCCCATAACTTTGATCCCTTTGTCCCTCGCGCCTTGCCAGAGAAATACTTCCTTACCATGGGCGAATACTAGCACCGTGGCAGTTATTTCTCCTTGATATTCAGCATAATATAATTTACTCTTTGGTGTTTTAATTGCATCTCTGACAAAATCAAAGGTTGGTTCTGGTTTCAACTTCCATTCCGCAAAACAGCTGGAAATAATTTTCCAGTGATGTTGAATGGATTGTTCAGACTTATCTTGATGAATATTAATCCCGAGTCTCATAGCTTTGCGTGTTTTTTCTCTTCCCGTCTGCGTATATCCTTTCCAGACCTTATCCCATCCAGATGTCAAATCAATCACCTGGGTTGTTTCATATATAAAATGAATCTCTGCCGGAGGTGTTATTTTCTCATGAGGAGAAAATACGATGGTTACGGTACCAGCCTTCAGGCTTCGTAGTTGTGCTTGCAGGTTCTTCCAACCTGATTCATCCAGTTGATTTCCGGAAAGGATACCGCCTGTGGTCATGAAAGGCATTCCGTAGTAAGAATCGGTCATAGCGCCCCAACGAAATTTTCTTATTAGAGGAACAAGATAATTCTCATTTCCAATTGGAAATAACTCATGACAGGGAAAATGCCGGGTAATAAGCTCCGCCCACTGGTAGGTTTGAAAGAATGAGACTGCATACTTCTCTCCCCATTCTTTCCATTGCTCGATTAGACAATGATTCATATTGAAATTGAAGCCCCCTCCGATCCTATTGCCCGAAGATACACCCATCAAGATATTGTAACCCTTTAATCCTATAAGTGCTAGCAGCTTGTTGTAAGAGGGCAGAGAAGTGGATTCCCTCCTTCGTGGATATTTGATTCCAGAAATGTAACGTCAAATTCGTCGTTCTCCTCAAGGCGGGAATCCACTATGACACTGCTAAATCATGTTTTTTAACAATCTACATGCCAGAGGATAAGTATTGATATCCCAGGAATTAAACGAACGAAGATTAGATGCAGAATAACTGTTTCGAAGAGGAAAGGAAGCCAAGTTTTAACGCGACTTTGAATTCTACTCCTCCTCAACCTTGACCACCGCGTAATCCCTCAAAACCGGTAGTGTGAAACTCAACCTTCCCTCTATCGGCTCGTAGCGCCCGATCTCTTCATCTGGATAACCCGGGGAGGCCGATCTCACAATCACTCGTTTAACGTCAGTTGGAAGGAATAATGTGATGCCAATTTCTTTTCCGATTATGACTTGGCGGTCCGATGGTCTCCCTTGTATCGGAATGCAGTAATTGACCAGATGCAACACCCAATCCTTTAGCTCAGAACGTTGATAGAGGGCGATGCGAATGTCTTCTCCATGCGTTGGGTCGATGACACTCAAAGGATTTTCCATTGCTTGCGCCATGGTTTGCAGGATCGGATTCCAGGACCGGTAACGCTTGAGGCCGAAGCGGCGGTCAAGCTCTTTATAAAAAGCTGCTTCTCCCAGCTTCCCATCGGGAAAGGCCTTGCGAAGATCCCCGCCTTGCGCGGACTGGAGCGCCTTCTCGAAGGGGATACCCGGATCAGTGATCGCTTGGGAAATTTCGCCTAACACTATCACCTTCCCATTCCCCCACTCCAGCCTTCCCAACGCCAGGGCTTGCTGGAATGGCTCTGGATAGCTGGTTCTCAACCGCGCCGCCTCGTCGCAATCGGCGAAAGGAAGAACGACGATCAGCCAGCCTCCCTGAAGAACAAATCCGTGAAGGACCTCGAGCTGAGAATTCGAGAGGAACCTGACGCCCGCCGCGATGAGGACCCTGTAGCGCGCCAATCGGCCGATTTCAAGATCCGGCTCGATAACATGGTCGAAGGGGATCTGCCACCGGCCCAGCATCTCGTGAATTTCGTAGACCGCCTCCAGATGGCGTTGGTTGTCAAAGTCCACTTCGCTCCAGAAGTGCAACAATCCGGTCTTGGCGGCGGATTGGAATCCCTCGTACCAATCGGCGTGATCAGTGAAGAACTTCTGATACCGAGCCTGGACATCATGGTGCGGACCCATCCCATGGGTTTTGTGGAGGACGCAGACTCCACCGTAGGCGGCGGCTTCAGCATGTTGCAGGGCTGTCGAGTCTGGGCCACCCGAATCGTAGGCGAGCATCGCGGCCCTGGTGCCGTTCTGGAAGGACAGCTTAAGAGGAATATTGTAATGTGAGAGGACGCCTTCGGCAGCTTCCCCCAAATCGGATCCTTCCTCAAAGAGGATGGTTTCAATCTCGCCGCCAGATTTCATCCGGCCCACGTCTTTTCCGCTCTCCGCCCGCCCCATTGCGCCTACGATCCGCTGCATCAGCCCCCAATTGGGAACCAGGAAGAACCCAGGGTTGATCTCCCGTCCCGCCGCCTGGACTTTTAAGAGCCACTCGCCCACCACATCCGCCCAGAAGCGCTTGGTCTCCGCCCAGCGAAGTTTACCTTGGGGACCAGCGAGTGCTGGGTTTCCGTTACGAAGTCCCTCCCAACTGATCGTGGGATCGCCTTCAAAAACCATCTCTCGAATGAACTCCTCCGCAAGACCTCCGAGCATCCCCCAGCCCGCGTTGTTCACCGCGGTGGCATCCAAGGGGCCGATGGTATTGAAATAAATGGGACGTTCCTCAACCGGATACTTTGTTTCCAGCCAAGGAATCCATTCTTTGAAGGTGAAGGCCCACTGGATGATGTCCCCTTCATGGTAGAGCCGCGCTTCTCCGGGCGATGCGAAGCCCAGCAGTTCGTCCATCTGCTCAGGCGTGTAGCGTCTTCCCAGCCAATCCCGGAAGGCGCTCTGAGCGGAGGGGCCGTAACTGTGTTCGATACAATTGTCGATGAACAATCCATCGAATCCATCGGCGGCCGCTATACGCGCTTCCGCCTTGGAGTATTCAATCCAATCTGGATCAGTGAGACAGGGTGCATACCGGCGGATCGAGTCGGTTTGCTTGCGGATCAAGAGGACATTGTATTCATAGTTGAAGCAAAGCCTTCCGGAAGGATCACGCTGCATCCAGGAGACTGGGTCTCTTTGTGGTTTTGGTCCAAGCCCCAATGGTTCAAAGACCGGCCATTGGTCGTACAGGCGCCAAAAGCCAGTTCTCCGGGAAGCGTCTCCGAAGATGGTTTGGTTGCAATAGTAGGGGATAACCCATTTGACTCCTGCATTGTGCAGGCTGCGATTGAACGCTCGCACGCTTTCCCGCCACTCATTCAACCCTTTCTCGTCTTCGGCGTATGGTCCATCCTTACCACCTTGTGGCATTTTTCCGTGGGTCTCAATGTAGCCCATGAAGGTTGGTCCGAGAGTCCGTATCGAAGCCCCGCCGTGAAACATCACCGGCGGGTGATTCTTCCAACATTGTGCAAGTGTGGCGCTGCGGACGTATCCCGGGGAGTAATCGATCGTGTAGGTGTAAGGAACCTTCAACTCAGGTTGCGCGATCCCAAATAAGGGGGAGCCAAAAAGAAGAAAGAGAAACGTAAGAGCCCTTGTGTTGGCCATCAGCTGATTCCTCCACCAAAATTTTAGTCACTTTGCGCGCCCTTCTGAAGTAGCATCATTTGGTCTTTCAAGCGCGAACCGGTTTGGAGCGATTGACCGCCCGTCTGCGTTGTTAAGATCACCCTGAATTCATTTGTATGCGGCCGTATTAACTACAAATACTATCCCGAGCCTCTTTCCCCTTTGCCGGTCCTTGACTACAGATCACCGGAAAGCCAGTCGGCTAGCAGG